>JBQCFO010000303.1:0-11971 GCA_051959055.1 Ginsengibacter sp.
CCGTTCGGTGTTTCCACTTTTAATTTATCATCAATTAATTTAATAGTATTCAAAATCTTAGGATCGTCTGCCGCCCGAAGGCCAAATCTTACCAATGCAAGCGCATCTACGCATACCAGTTCATGCAAATGCATTTTGCCTGCTTCTCTTGTACGGTTTTTTATATAAATAAATTTATTTTTTACCTCTTCCGCAGGCAAATGATAAGGATTGATGCGCATATAATATCCCTCTACGCCACCTTCTTTTGAAATTGGCGTGTCGGTAATGTAAGTCCAGTTTTCAATCTGTTCATTCCAAAAGTCTGCTGTATCACGGCAATATTGAGCAATACCTGGTTCGCCCATTTCATCTGCAAGATTCGCTGCACATAATAATCCCGTGATCTCTGCAGCGAGTGTAAAAGAAGAAAGCCCCGATTCTTCTTCCCACCGGTCCTGCTGCGTGGAAGGTCCATGATGGACAATAAAAGAAATCGCTTTCGTTATGGATGGCCAATATCGCTCTAATCTTTCGGGAGGCAGGTTATATTGTTGGCGGCATTGCTCTACCAAAAGCAATGGCAGCGCCACTTCATCCATTTGTATTCCATTCAATGAAGGGATTCCTTCCAGCCACATATTTTGGCTCCAATGCCCGTCCTTTTCCTGTGTTGACATTAAATAATTCAAAATTTTCAACACTTCATCTTTTGATTTTAATGCCAGAAAACCACCCGCACTTTCCACCAAATCTCTTGGCCATACCAGGTGATATCCCCCGAGATCATCATCGCCTTTGGTATTTCCCCAGGGAATGGAGAGGCTGGCGACTACACCGCCAGGAAATTTTCGCGACTGGTGCATGTTCAGAACGGTGGCGCTTATCCGAAAATCTTTTCCGGTATCATTTTTCCCTGTTTTAACACTTTTCAGATTTTTTTGAAACTGCCCCCATTCGTACAAATACCGGTTCTTAGCCATTTCAAAACCGTCAATTAAACTTGCCCACGCTCGGTTTCCTGCATCTTCTTCTTTAAATCCAAAACTCAAAGCCAGTACAAATTCTTTTGTTTTTGAAATATCTATTTCTGCTGTCAATGCTATGTTGCCGTTGTTTGCTCTCGCATATTGCCACTCCATTTTATAATGTTGTTTTAAATCCTGGAAGCCATCAGAAGTGCCCACATATCCTACCGATCGTTTTAAGAATTGTGTATTATAACAGGCAAGTGCCAGTGTAATGCCCTGCCTGTTTGCAAATAACATGGGAACTCCTTTATAATCGCCCAGCCAGCCATTGTTTTCTGCACCACGATTGTCAATGTGCGGAGCAAGTAAAACAAACAATTTATATTTATTTGATTCTTGTTTTTTGGTCGGTTTGAACGTTATTTTTTGAAGTAAAGTGTCGCGATATGGATCGGTAATAATTTCCTTTTGGATCGAATACTTTTTTTTCAGGCAGGTATTGGTAATTCGAAATGCAGGCACTCCTTCTTTTATCCATTTTGTTTCATGGGTCGTATCTCTTTTTTCTTCAGAAAAAAAATTCTTTCCATCGGTAACGATAAGCTCCATATCACGGATGCAAGCGACGTCCTCACGGGGATAATAAATCTCATTTAGAATTCCATGGCTTATGGTAAAAATGACGCTGGAAAAATCGTTGGTTGATTTTCCAAGTCCCGATTTTGCACTCGAAGTCCAACGTGCGGAAATGCCGGGAGCTCCCGGTGGGGTAGAATCATTTATAGCCATATCTTTTTATATGTTTATCAAGGCAAGCCCGGATTCTTTATTGATTTTCCGGCTTAAATAAGCCGGAGATTCATTTAGAATTATTTCTAAAGTAGGGTGAACAGTAGCTTTCAGCAAATGGCCTCCATGCGCCGTTCCATCTTCTTTACCTAAAATCACATGCGCATGAATTTTATATTCTCCCTGGAAAGTAGTGATATCGCCATTTAATGCTAACACTTCCATCTGTTCTTTGAAAGAAATTTTTTTATAATCCCTGATTGAAAAATCAAAAAAGCCGGCTGTTGTTTCGCTGAAAGCACCAATGCCGGTGAATTGGGAAGTGGAAATCTTTTCTTTTGTTGCAAATTCCATTATTTTTTCCATCACTTCTTCTCCGGTTTCTAAAATTACAGCAAATGTTTTTTGCTGATCGTTGTTAATTAATTGATACTTCATTTTCTATTCAAATTCTGTGATTGTAGTAACTATAATATCCTCTTTGACCAAATCGTCCATCACATGCTGATTCAAATCATTCATTTCATTTTGATTTAAATCATTCATTTCATCATAGCTATCTGAGTATTTATCGGAAACGTTTTTATTTTTGAAATATAGAAATGCTCCGGCTCCTAATACCAGAGCACCGCCGATTCCCCACAAAAGTTTTTTGTGAGCAGCAAACCAGTTTTCAGAGCTGTTGCCATCGGTTTTTGGAAGATAATACTTATGAGAAGCAGCATAGGTGTTTTCTGTGTTATATGCGTTTCCTGACGAATTGTTTTTCATAAAGATTGTTTTATTGAATTAATAATTATTTTTTCTTTTTTTACCCTTTATTCTTTTTGATTCTTTCACATCTCTTTCGTCAATTACGTGATTGTTTTTATCACACATAATGGCATCGTAAACACAACCTGCCGTAGATACATATACCAGGTGATGAACAATATCCGTGGTAATGGCTTTTGTATTTTCATGTGTGATGGGCGGCGCTACTCTCAGTGCAGGCAGCATAAAGATTTGGCCACCCCAGACGATGATAAAATGAAGCGTATTTGCAATCATTCCTTTTAACCCTGTAAGGCCTATTAATCCACGAATCATGCCAAGTGATGTGCCATAAGCGAAATGAACCTCATTCGAAACTTTTTCACTTTTGCTTTCTGTTACCGGTTTTACATCCAGCACTTCCCTCACTGCATTTGCCGGAGTGTTGGAAGGCTTTCTATGCGTTACTTTCATTTCTGCAATCTGGCACAGCGTCATTGCGATCGTTCCTGAGAGCCCGGCTATTAAACCTACTCCAATGGCAGTACCAACGCTTGCGATAGCATTTTGTTTCTGATATTTTTTCATAAAAATTTTTTTTAAGTAGTGTAATTGTGTTTATTGAAATCCTTTTCAAGAATTGCTTTCTTTTCCTGATATTCTTCTTTCGTTATTTCGCCGGAGGCAAAACGTTTTCGGAGAATGTCATAAGATGTGTCTCTTGTGCGGCGAAAACCCCACGGAGTAGCAAAAATCCAGATGAGGAAGAGGATCCAGATGATCCACCAGATAAAATTCATTCCCCAATAACCATTATAGTACCACATGATATTTTGTTTTTAAATGAATAAATTAAGATTACGAGTTATTTCTCTTTTTACTGTACAAACAGCAAGCCGTAATGAAAGCAGCTACTGACAAGAGCACAACGGTTCGTTTTATCATCAATGAAACAGATTTCAGCTTCATTTCATCTACATATTTTTTCTCCGGATAATCTTCTCCCGAAGCAGAGCCATTTTCATGCACAGCCATTTGCAAAACCTGTGCTGTATGCATGGCTTTTCTATCCGTTAATTGTTCGATTTGTTCACGGCAACTGAATCCATCAGTAATAACAATCGTTTTTTTATGTGCCTTTCTTACTGCAGGTAAAAGCACCATCTCTCCAACTTTTTCAGACACATTATAATGATCACCTTTTTCATAACCGAAATATCCGGCCATTCCGCAACAACCACTTTCAAGCATGTGATAATCCAGCTTCATGTGCTCCAATAAATTCTCTTCTGGTACGGTTTTGATGATTGCTTTTTCATGGCAATGAATATGAACAATTGCTTCACGATTCAATTGAGGAATATGAGAATGTTTTGCTTCATTATCCAAAAACTCAGCAAGGGTAAAAGTTTGTTTTTTCAATCTTTTTGCATCCTCATCAAAAGGAAGAATATCACACATTTCATCTCTGAAGACCGCAACACAACTGGGGTCCAGACCAACTAACGGTGTTCCCATCCTGATTTCGTCACGCAAAACATTCAATATTTGAAGCAACATTTTTTTGGCTGTATCCAACATTCCAAAATCATATAGTGGCCGTCCACAACAAATGGATTTTTTCGAAATAATGACTTCATACCCCGCAGCCTCCAATACTTCCATTCCCGCTACCAAAGTTTCAGGTTTGAAAAAATTATTGAACGTATCCACCCACAGAATCACTTTTTTATTTTTTATTTTTGAAAGCTCAGATTGTTTTGCATTTAGTTCATAATTTCCTTTTCTTTGTGCATAAGAAGTTTTATCGTAATGACGACGCTTAAACCAGTTTCTAAAAGTTTGCTGAGCAAATTTTGGAACGCTTCTTTTTTGTGTAATTCCTGCCGCAGCTTTTGCAAGATTGGAAAATAAGGGAGCGTGAGTAAAGAAATTAACCATCCCCGGAAATAACGATGCCATCCTTGACCACCAATAAATCCAGCCAAAAGCATATGCATTTCTCGGGCGTATTTTCTTTTCATAATAGTGAGAAAGAAACTCTGATTTTAGTGTGGCTATATCTACATTTACGGGGCAATCGCCTTTGCAACCTTTACAGGCGAGACACAAATCCAGGGACTGTTTTACATTTTCATCTTTCCAGCCATCTTTCAGTACATCGCCCTGCAACATTTCAAATAATAAATGCGCTCTGCCCCGGGTGCTGTCTTCTTCTTCACGGGTTGCCATATAACTGGGACACATCGTTCCGCCGTCATGACGCCGGCAATTTCCAACTCCGACGCAGCGAAGAACCGCGCGGGAAAAACTTCCTTTATTGTCGTCATTTAAAAAATGAAAATGGGTTTTTGGAGCAGGAGGATTGTAAGAAGTTCCCAATCTGAAATCAGATAATTGCCCATAAGTGTCAATGATTTTTCCCGGATTCATCAACCATTGCGGATCCCATATAGATTTGAATTCATGGAATGCCTGCATAATTTTTTTGCCATACATAATTTCCAAAAGATCGCCCCTCGTTTGCCCATCGCCATGTTCCCCGGAAAGTGAGCCGCCATAACTTACCACCAGATGCGAAGCTTCAACAGTGAAATTTTTATAATTTTCAATTCCTTCTTCGCTTTTTAAATCAAACCCAACACGGCAATGAACACATCCCTGGCCAAGATGACCATACAAAGAAGGATGATAACCATATTTACTGAAAAGGCCTCTCAGATCTTTTAAATAATCACCTACTTTTTCCGGTGGAACTGCGGAATCTTCCCAGCCTGGTGCTCCATCCGGTTCGCCGGGTACAAAAGCTGTGGCACCCAATCCATCTTCACGGATTTGCCATAATTTTTGTTCCTGATCGGCATCATCAAAAAGACTCATACTTGGTGGCTCCTTTTGGTTTTTTAATTCTTCCATCAACGCTTTGCACTTATTGTCTGAATCAGTTTTGTCTTTTCCGCCAAACTCACACAAAAGCCACCCTCCGCCTTTGGGTAGCAAAGGAATATCATTGATGTCCAGTCCTTTCTTACGCATAAATTCAAGCAGTAAATTATCGAAACCTTCCAATCCGATTGGCTGATGTTTCAGGATTGTTGTAACAGCATGCCCTGCCGCGTAAATATCAGGATATCCCAAAACCAATAAAGAACGAGCGCCTGGATCAGGCATCAGTTTCATGGTTGCTTCTAAAATAACCACACAAGTTCCTTCTGAACCAACAACCGCCTGAGCCACATTAAATCCATTTTCGGACAATAAAGCAGGAAGATCATAACCAGAAACCCGCCGGGGAATATTTGGAAATTTCTTCCGAATCTCATCGGCATATTTATCCCTGAGATTTTTTAATTTCTGATAGATTTGCCCTTTCCTTCCCCCGGCTTTAATGATATTTTCTAATTCTTCGTCCGACGTTGGGCCCACTTTTATTTTCAGCCCATCATAAGTGAGAATGGTAAGAGATTCTGTATTATCCGACATTCGTGCGCCATATCCATAAAACTGCGCCATTACTGAATGTACTCCGCAGGAATTATTTCCCAGCATTCCTCCAATAGCGCAGTGGCTATGCGTTGCAGGGTCAGGGCCAAATGTAAGATTTGCTTGTCTGGAAGTAGTTCCACGCATTTCATCCAATACAATTCCAGGTTGAACCGAAACCGTTTTTTTGTCTTTGTCAATATGTAAAACTTTGTTATAGTATTTCGTCATGTCCATTACGATGGCCACATTACAACAAGCGCCGGTCAGGCTTGTGCCGCCGCCTCGCGACAAAAGCGGGGCTTGATGTTTTTTGCAAATGGCAACGGTATTGATAATATCTTCTTCACTTTTGGGAAGAACTACTCCTATAGGAACCTGCCGGTAATTGGAAGCGTCTGTTGCATATAACGCTTTCGTTCCATTGTCAAAACGAACTTCTCCTTCAATTTTAGATTTTAATTCTTTTTCAATTGCTTTCGCATTTACTCTTTCGGAATATTTTGTTTCATATCTAAGATCTAAAGTATCAGTATCGTTTGCCATAATCATTTTTTTATTGCTTAAACCTCACAGGCTTTTAAAACCTATGAGGTTTTGTTCAGACTTTATACTTTTCTGCATCCTTATATTTAAATTCCAATCCCAACCCGGGCCTGTTCATATCTGCATGCAAGGCGCCTTTCAGAGGTTTTGCCGTCCCGTCAAATAGCATATTTTCTATTCTTACATGATCATTAAAATATTCCGCTGTAAAAAAAGAATCGAGCGATAAGGCAGGATGTAAATGCAAGGATGGCGCGCAATGAGAAGAAAAAGGTAATTGATGCGCTTCGCAGGTGTTTCCCGCTTTCAGGAAACCAGAAATTCCTCCACATCTTGTAGCGTCAGCCTGCAAAACATCTACGGCACCTGCATCAAGCATTTGTTCAAAGTATGGAAGGTTGTATCCATATTCGCCGGCGGCAATATTCATTTTGCCGGGAGCATGGTCACGAATAAAATGTAGCCCTTTTAAATCATTCGCCGGTACGGGTTCTTCAAACCAGGTAACATCCAGCGCTGCAAATTTATTTGCCATTTCAAGCGCCTGCTTCGCACGGTAAGCCCCGTTAGCATCAACAAACAATGCACAATCTTTTCCAATCGCTTCTCTTGCTTTTTCCACTCTTTCCATATCTTTTTTCGGTTCGCGTCCAATTTTCATTTTTACTTGTTTAATTCCTTCTGCAGCCCAACCACCCAATTGTTTTTGCAATTTTTCAATAGAATAAGATGTAAATCCGCCGCTTCCATAAATCCAGAAATCGTCTCTCACTTTTCCCAACAATGAAACGAGGGGCACATTTAAAACTTTTGCTTTTAAATCCCACAAGGCATTGTCTACAGCAGAAATAGCCATCGCTATTACTCCATAATTTCCACTGTTTCTCACACTTTCAGTCATTGTATTCGAAATGAAAGGAATTTGCATCGCATCTTTTCCAACAACGATTTCCTTCAGGTTTTTTTTAATAAAAAAAGCTGAAGAAACATCCGCATAAGAATATCCGATTCCTGTTTTTGCACCTGCTTCTATTTCTACCAAAACTATTGTCGTGCTGTTCCATTTGATGGTTCCGTCAGATTCCGGTCCGTCGGTTGGAATCGTATAAGCATTCACCTTCAAATCTTTAATATTTACCTTTCCTTCATCCATTAACTAAAAACGGTTGATAACTCACTTTTCCATGTTGATTTAATAATAGCTGCTTCATCAGGATCGCCTTTCAATAAAGTTTCGCCATATTTTACCATCATTTCAAAAGAAATATGCGGTGGAAGTGGCGGTACATTCGGATCGGTGATTACTTCCAGAACTGCAGGCCGATCGGCAGAAAGCACATCATCCCATCCATCGCCGATTTTTTCGGGGTCATTTACATAAACACCTTTGAGCCCAAGAAGCTTTGCATATTCTGCATAAGGAAAATCAGGAACATCCTGTGAACCGGAAAATTTAGGATCACCGCTCATCACACGCTGTTCCCAGCTTACCTGGTTTAGATCATTATTGTGAAGCACCATGATCACAAGTCGTGGATCTTTCCATCTCTTCCAATATTTTGAAATGGTAATCAATCCATTGTTTCCAAGCATTTGCATCGCTCCATCCCCAACTAAGGCAATCGGAATCCGCTCGGGATAAGCAAATTTTGCCGCAATCGCATAAGGAACGCCAGGACACATGGTTGCTAAATTTCCGGACAAAGAAGCCATCATTCCTTTGCGCATTTTTAAATGACGCGCAAACCAATCCGCAGACGTTCCTGAATCAGATGAAATAATACAATTATCCGGAAGGCGTGGAGAAAGCTCATGAAATACTCTTTGTGGATTGACCGGGTCGGCTGAATCGTGTGATCTTGCTTCCAGCACTTTCCACCAATCTTCCATTCCTTTTTCAATGGATTTGCGCCATGAATGGTGATGTTTCTTTTTTAAGTAAGGAATCAACCCTCTTAAAGTTTCTTTACTGTCGCCCAGCAGATTTATTTCCATCGGGAAGCGAAGGCTGAGCATTTTTGGATCGATGTCAATTTGCACACCACGTGCGTTACCTATCTTTGGCAAAAATTCTGAATAAGGAAAACTGCTTCCCACCATCAAAAGCGTATCGCATTCCATCATCATTTTCCAGCTTGGTTCTGTTCCCAATAATCCTATTGCTCCCGTTACATAAGGAATATCATCGGGAACAGCGGCTTTTCCCAGTAAGGCCTTTGCAACACCGGCGTTCAGTAATTCCGCTACTTCTAATATCTCTTCGCCTGCATCAAGAGCACCAGCTCCAACAAGCATTGCCACTTTCTTTCCGTCATTTAATAATTCGGCAGTTCTTTTTAAATCAGCTTCTGGTGGAACGATCTTTATATTTGGAAAACCAATTCCTGTATGAATCGCGCCATGCATTCGCGGTGGCTCTTCTGCATCCAATTGTTGCACATCATTCGGAATAATAATAGCTGTAACGGTCCTTTCCCCTTTTGCAATTCGAATAGCGCGATCAATTAATTGCTGCATTTGCATAGGAACTGTAACGGTATGAACATATTCTTTTGCTACATCTTTAAACAAACTATTCAAATCTACTTCCTGCTGAAAACTGCCACCCATAGCCATTCGAGCCGATTGGCCAACAATCGCGACGACCGATTGGTGATCCATTTTTGCATCATACAATCCATTGAGGAGATGAATAGCGCCAGGTCCGGAGGTGGCAAGACAAACGCCTACCTGGCCAGTAAATTTTGAATGTCCGCACGCCATAAAAGCCGCGTCTTCTTCGTGCCGTACCTGTATAAAATCAATTTTATCTTTTGCCCGATCCAAGGCTCCAATGATGCCATTGATTCCGTCGCCGGGAAACCCAAAAATGCGGGTAATCCCCCAGTCTAATAATCGTTCGAGTAAAAAATCACTTACTTGTTTGGCCATAAAAATATTTATAAGTTGAGTATAAAAATTGGAAGAAATCATTGCATTGAAAGCAATGATAAAGAAGGGTTACGCATATCTTTAATGATAATGCCGCCTCAAAGACTATGCCTATGAAAGCTTTTTATTGGTGAAATGGGGTATTTCCCCCTTCCTTCTTTTTAAAATATACAGGGAAAAAATATCACTAAAACGATTCGTTTTGACAAACAAAAAAGAACGGTAACGCCATTTGTAACCGTTATATTAACAATGTGTGAAAATGTCAGCAAAAAAATTACAGGAATAGAAAAAGAAAATAGCTGGTAATATTTCACAACAATCTGGTAAAAGAATCAACAATTTTGCATTTGCAGTTATTCGTTTTCAGTAAAGCGCGTTTTTACTATCCAGCCAGGCAATAAATAAGCGGAATTCTTATTTTTTACAAAAATGAATCTGGTATGATGCCAGGTTCTTTTTCACAGGTTGCAAGATTATTGGTGATAGAATTTAAAGTTTCCCTGTGGTAAATATAACTTTCCTGTGTTACTTTTTTTATTATCGCTTTGGAGGCTATTATTCTTTCAAAAAGATCGGCATCGCTTCCCAAAGGCATTTCAATAAATCCGTTCATGGCCAGTGCCAGTTCTCTTCTTATAAAAAAGCTGCCACCAATAACGCATTCAGATAAATGAACCAGTTTTCGATAATTATTTTTATCAGGAACATAAGGGTTTCCTGATATTTTCACTCCGCCATATAAAAAATCAATTTTGGCATTCTGTTCCAAAATTTTTTTTCTGATAGAAAGGTGTTGAGGTGTATATTCATCATCAGAATCGAGAAAAGTGGTGAATTTTCCGGATGAAAGAAATATTCCTTTGTTCTTTGAAAAAGTAGCGCCGCTACTTTTTTGCCGGATGAATTGTATATTTTTTCCTTGTTTTAAAAAAGGCAACACCCGGTTCTTTGTATCATCTGTACTTCCATCATCAATGATAATCGCCTCCCAATCATGATCCGTCTGGTATAACAACGAATTCAATGCTCTTACGATTAGCGAAGCTCTGTTGAAAGTTGTTATTATCACAGAAAAAAAGGGTAATTCGTCCTTTTCAATTTCAGAAGAAAGCATGTAGTTGGAAAAATATTTCGAAAAAAAACATCAACAAATTTACTTTCAATTGGCGCTTTTGCAATAAATCGGGTTTTCGAATTGTGGAAGAATTATCAAAAGCAAAAACCAAAGCAATTAATTTAATGGATATTTTCCTGTATTTCGTAACCGGGATATTTGCATGATTTAAAAATCTGCGTTCATTAATTGAATAAATTTGTAGAATAAAATTTTTTTAAATCAACTATATCGTGAAAAAAGTTGCGATTGTAACCGGTGCTTCCGGAAATCTTGGAAAAGCAGTAGTCAAAAAATTTTTGGATGAAAATTACCAGGTAATAGGTTTGAATCATAAAAAGAATGAACAAGAATTTTCAACGGATAGTGCAATGGAAGAAATTGTGATAGATCTGCGAAATGAAGAAGAATGTAAAGAAAAAATTGAAGGCATAGTAAATGACTATAAAAGAATTGATGTTGCCGTATTAACAGCAGGTGGTTTTGCAATGGGTGATATTTCAACTACCAGTTCTGACGGAATTCACCAGCAATTTCAGCTGAATTTTGAAACCGCTTATCATATTGCCCGGCCGGTTTTTTTGCAAATGATGACACAAAACAGTGGCCGGATATTTTTAATAGGTTCACGTGCCGGCCTTGAGGTATCGAATGCGAAAGGTGTTATAGCTTATGCATTATCCAAATCACTCCTTTTCCGGCTTGCCGAAATAATGAATGCGGAAGGCAAAAAGAAAAATGTAGTAGTAAGTGTGATTGTGCCAAGCATCATAGACACACCTCAAAACAGACAATCAATGCCTGTTGTCGATTTCAACCACTGGGTAAAGGCGAGTGAAATAGCAGATATTATTTATTTTTATTCTGAAAATACAGCGACTGCAATCAGAGAACCGGTAATAAAAGTTTATAATCAATCCTAAATTTTTTTTTACACCCTGACCTTTCCAGCCAACAAATAAATATCATGATTTTGTATTTGAACTTTCCGGGGTAAATCGCCACAACATTTATTGCCATTGCCGGATTTTTGAATTTTCACATTTTTTTCTTCCCTTTTTCTCATCAGTTTCGTTTATTTTTGGCGGCCACACATTATAATTTCATGCCATTAGACAAATCCATTAAAACAGTTTTAATTATAGGCTCAGGTCCAATCGTTATTGGGCAGGCCTGTGAATTTGATTATTCAGGAAGCCAGGCTGCCCGCAGTTTGCGTGAAGAAGGAATCAAAGTAATTCTGATAAATAGTAATCCCGCTACCATCATGACCGACCCTATGATGGCCGATAAAGTTTATTTGCTTCCATTGAACACAGAAAGCATTGAGCAGATTATTGAAGAAACAGAGACTGAAGGTTTACATATTGACGCTGTTTTAGCTACTATGGGCGGTCAAACA
>JBQCFO010000304.1:0-7373 GCA_051959055.1 Ginsengibacter sp.
CTTTTCTACATTAGTGTCTTTCCTTTTAATTTTATCAGCATTATTATTACAGCTCGAAAATGAAGTTGAGATAATGAGTAAGATAATACTGGTAAGTAGTTTTATCATGTTTTTTATTTTATTTGAAGTTTTTTTAAACTAAGCCATTTGGTTATCTGTTTCTTTGCTCCTCTTCCTCTAGTGAAATCAGACTCTTTATTAATTCAAGTCGCTTTATAATTTTGGAAAGATTAATATTTTGAACATCCGGCATAAGCAAATTGTTTTAGTAAATTAAATGAGAAACAGTAAAGCAACAAAAAAAGCGATTTCTTAATCTTTCTGCAATTATTCATCAGCATTCAAATCAGTCGTAATTCTTAAAACCAATTTTGTTTCTTACTGGTAAAGGTTTCTGTTGTTTCTCAATTAGTTCCGTCAACACCAAAAAAATATTTTCAATGTCGTGGCTGTTCCCTTTTACTTCCTTTTCAAGTCTTGCAAGTTGCAAGTAAGAGTTGCATTTGTGTATTTGACATTAATTCCTGCTTTGTAAGATTAAAAATTAGAAAATTGGAGGTCACAAATTGTGACCTCCAATTACTTTTCTTTTATAATTTTGGAAAGATTGATATTATGAACATCTGCCATAAGCAAATTGTTTGAGTAAATTTAATGAGAAACAGTAAAGCAACAAAAAAAGGGATTTCTTATTTACGTTTTGCTTTAATAGAAAGTGAATTTTAGAACTAATTAACCAAAATTACATTTAGGTTTAGGGGAAATAAATAAATAACTGAAATTTCTATTTTCGAAAAGGTAATAAGGAATGTACAATTTCTATATAAACCACAAAAAAACCTGCATTCCTGCAGGTTTCCTTTAAAACACTTTTATAAAACAATTATTATTTCCTTCCTCTTATAATTAATTTATAACCATCTTGCTGGGTGTATTCGGGAATTAATATTTTTTGCTTATATGGTAAAATATAAACCGTATTTCCTTTTTTATATGAAATATACGCATCGCTTACCAGGCTGTTTCCAATTTGTTCCTGATCGGTGAGGAAACTACCTCTATAAGTAAGTCCCGATTTCAAATTAAAAGGAATAGAATTTTTTAAATTACCGTTTGTCTTAATATTGAGCTGGGTTTTGTTCTTTTTCACAAAACCGCCCCTGTCTGCGAAAGCGAAAACACATACTCCGCAAACAAGCAATATTACTGTTACTATTTTGGAATATTTTGTCATTTGTGAAAACTTTATTAATCTTATAAACGCAAAATTAAGAATTTATTGTGAGAAATTATAGCCATTCATCACTTTTTTTTCGAAATAGAATAAAAAAATTCCAAAATAGGTTTTGTTTTAAAATAATCAGTACTTTGTAACTATAAGTTCAACGATTATGAAAGATAACCACTACAGGCAGGAAAAAGAGGAGATGAATGAATTGTTGCGACAGTATAATAATTTTAAATCAGGCAGGAAATTTAATTTTATTGAGGAAGAGTCATTCCACAGGCTGATAGATTATTTTGATGAAAATGACAATCTTACTGCAGCTTTGGAAGCTTCCAATTTTGCCATCGAACAATATCCGTACTCCTCGTCACTTTATGTAAGAAAAGCAGATATCCTCATCGCCACACAGCATTATCATGAAGGCTTGTCTATTCTTGGAAAAGCAGAAGTATTAGACAGCAATGACATCAATGTTTATATTTTAAAAACTGATGCATATCTCGCCCTCGATTACCAGGAAAAAGCGGCGTCTTTGCTGGAAGAAGGTATTGCTGTTTTTGATGGAGAGGAAAAAATAGAACTACTTTTTGAACTGGCCGATGTTTATGATGATTATGAAGATTTTGAAAAGGTTTTTAATTGTCTGAGGCTGGTTTTGGAGCAGGAACCCACGAACGAGGAAGCGCTTTATAAAATTTGTTTTTGGGCAGATTATACCGGCAAAAATGAAGAGAGCATCAAAATACACCAGGATATTATTGAAGAACATCCTTATTCTCAGCTGGCCTGGTTCAATCTTGGCACGGCTTACCAGGGATTAAAATTGTATGAAAAAGCAGTAGATGCCTATCAATATGCGATTGCAATAGATGAAAAATTCGATTATGCTTATCGCAATCTTGGCGATGCATATTTAAGAATGAAAAGATACCGCGACGCGATAGAAGCGCTGCAAAAAGTGCTGGAGCTTTCTATGCCTGAAGAAGTCATCTATGAAGCGATCGGATATTGCTATGAAAAATTGAAAAGCCCTGCGCAGGCAAGATTCAATTACCGGAAAGCGGCTCATATGAATTCCGCGGAAAGCCGTTTGTATTATAAAATAGCAGGCACTTATATGGACGAAGGATATTGGGAAAGTGCTGTGAAAAACCTGGAAAACGCAATGAGTATTAACCGGGGGCAACCGGATTATCATTTTGCTGTGGCGCTTTGCTATATTCAACTAGACAGGATAAAAGATGCAGTGATTCATTTCACTCATTTTATAAAAGCCCGGCCGAAAAATGTAAAAGGCTGGAAAGAACTGATCAAATGCCTTTATGATGCAGAATATTATGAAGAGGCGCTCGAACAAATATACAACGCACAAAAAAACACCGACGATAAACCCCTGTTTATTTTTTATAAATCAGCAGTTCTTTTTGAAATGGGAAAATCAAAAGAAGCATTACTGCAACTTCACCAGGCGATGCAAAATGCACCAGGATTATTAAAACAATTTATCGACTTAAATCCTTCATTATTGCAGCATCCGGCAGTTTCGGATCTCATCAGCAACTATAAACAAGCCTTGAAGAAAAAGAAATAAAAGGCTTTTATTTTAATCGAGGGCAAAAAATGATTTATATCAGTTAGTAGCAGGCTGTGCAAATTTTTTTTACATGTTTGCTTCTGCCAAACTATATTTGCGCATCTCAATAATTTAGTATGAATTTTAATCTGAATCAAATCCCTGACAGGGTTGAAAAGCCCCGTAAGTATGGTGTAACGATGATTATGGATAAAGGTCTGAGCCTTGAAGAAGCCAGGAATTTAATAAGCGTTGCACATCCGCACATTGACATTATCAAACTTGGTTTCGGAACTGCTTATGTAACGCCAAACCTTCACGAAAAAATTAATTTGTACCAGTCTTTTAATATCCCGGTTTATTTTGGAGGTACTTTGTTTGAAGCATTTTTGATTAGAAACCAGTTTAACGATTACATCCAGCTTTGCAAAGATTTCCAGGTTACTTACATGGAAGTGAGCGATGGTTCTATCACGATTCCTCACACCGAAAAATGTGGATATATTGAAAAACTTACCAAACACGGAACAGTTTTAAGTGAAGTAGGCAGTAAAGATGCAACGCATATCATTCCGCCCTATAAATGGATAGAGCAAATGAAGGCCGAACTGGAAGCTGGTTCTTCTTACGTAATTGCAGAAGCCCGTGAAGCAGGAAATGTGGGTATTTATCGTGGCACCGGAGAAGTAAGAGAAGGTTTGGTCCAGGAAATATTGACACAAATTCCCGGGGAAAGAATTCTATGGGAAGCTCCGCAAAAAGCGCAACAGCTTTATTTCCTGGAATTGGTTGGTTGCAATGCGAATCTTGGAAATATTGCTCCTTCAGAAATTATTCCTTTAGAAGCCATGCGCATTGGCCTTCGTGGCGATACCTTCCACCTCTATCTTAATAAAGAATCAGCCTGATGAATATTTATGGATTAATTGGAAAAACGCTTCATCATTCATTTTCAAGAAGGTATTTTTCGGAAAAATTCAGAAGTGAAAATCTTACAGATTCTCAATACAGGAATTTTGAAATAAAAAATTTATCTGAAGAAATTCCTGAATTAAAAAATAATGCTGAATTAAAGGGATTAAATGTTACCATTCCATATAAAACAGAAATCCTTCCTTTTTTAAACGACATTTCCGAAGAATGCAGGGAAATAAATGCATGTAATTGTATCAAAATTTCTGGGGGAAAATGGATTGGTTACAATACAGATATCACCGGTTTTGAAAAATCGTTTGTCCCTTTCTTGAAACCCTTTCAGCAAAAAGCGTTGATACTCGGAACCGGCGGCGCTTCTAATGCAGTAGCATTTGTTCTAAAAAAATTAAATATTGATTTCTTAAAGGTTAGCCGCGCAAAAAATCTTTCTGACTCGGTCATCTCTTATGAAGATATTTCGGAAGAGACAATGAAAGATTTTCAAATCGTTATCAACACCACGCCTGCCGGTACTTTTCCAAACGTAGATGAATGTCCTCCGGTTCCCTATCAGTTTGTGACCGACCGCCATTATTTTTTCGATTTGATTTACAATCCTTCGAAAAGCTTATTTCTATCTCTTGCAGAAAAGCATGGTGCTTTTATTGAAAACGGTGATAAAATGCTGATGATTCAGGCAGAAGAAAGCTGGAGGATATGGCAGAGTAGTGTGAAGTAGCAGTAAACGAATAAATAATTGAAATTCCTATTCAGGCGTTCCACCCTGCTGTGATCAATTGCATGTTTTTTAAAATATTGCTTCCTGAATAAATACAAATAAAAATCCCGTTTTTATCCAGCTTTCAATCTGTTTAAATATATTGCAGAACCATTTATTGATATTCAGTAAGAATGGATATGCCCGGAAGAAGATTATCGAAAATTTGAACTTGCTTCTTTAAATAAAACGAAAAAAATTCTCACTTTTTATGCACTTACATCTTGTAGATTACGGAATCATCGGCCTGTATTTTTTGTTTGTAATCGGCATTGGTTTTTTATTAAAAATGAGAATAAAAACCGGCAATGATTTTTTAATGAGCACGCGGAATATTCCACTGTGGATTACGAGCCTTGCATTCATTTCTGCAAATCTTGGGGCACAGGAAGTATTAGGAATGGCTGCAAACGGTGCTAAATATGGACTTTATACAGCCCATTTTTATTGGATGGGAGCGGTTTTGGCCATGTTGTTTTTAGGTGTTTTTATGATGCCGTTTTATTATGGAAGTAAAGCGCGCAGTGTACCTGAATTTTTAAAACTTCGCTTTGATGAAAAGACAAGAACCTTCAATGCTCTGACATTTGCAGTAATGACCATTTTTTCTTCCGGCATTTCTTTGTACGCTTTAGCAATGTTAATGCAAACGATTCTTGGATGGGATTTCAATGTATCCATCTGGATGGCGGCAGGTATTGTGTTAGCTTATACTTTTTTGGGCGGACTTACCAGCGCTGTTTATAATGAAGTACTGCAATTCTTTTTAATTGTTTTGGGAATTGCGCCTTTGGTTTATATCGGTTTTCATCAGGTAGGTGGTATCGATGGAATCCTTGCAAATGTGGATAATGCCAAATTGCATTTATGGAAAGGGATGAGTAATGCTGCGACAAACCCGATGGGTACAGACGCATTCAGCCTGATATTCGGTTTGGGTTTTGTGCTTGCTTTTGGATATTGGTGTACCGATTTTTTGGTCGTGCAACGAGCAATGATTTCCCACAATCTGAATGATGCAAGACGAACTCCAATTATTGCTGCTTTACCAAAGATTTTCATGCCTCTGATTGTAATTGTGCCAGGAATTTTATTGCTTGCTTTGCAAAAAGAATTTTCTGGCTTTGAACTTCCATTAAACACAAATGGCCAAAGGGATTACAATATGGTACTCCCTTTATTGTTATCAAAGCTGTATCCGAGTGGAATTCTGGGTGTTGGAATAACAGCACTGATTGCTTCTTTCATGTCGGGCATGGCCGGAAACGTTACCGCCTTTAATACAGTATTTACTTTTGATATTTACCAGACACACATAAAAAGGAATGCGAGCGAGAAACATTATCTCTATGTTGGAAAAGCGACAACGGTAATCGGCATTTTGTTGTCCATTCTTACTGCGTATGTTGCACGCGGATTCAATAGTATTATGGATTTGTTGCAATTGGTTTTCAGTTTTGTAAACGCTCCATTATTTGCCACCTTCTTTCTTGGAATGTTTTGGAAAAAAACCACGCCTAATGGAGCTTTCTGGGGACTATTATCAGGAACCGGAACCGCAGCGCTTACTTATTCGCTTACGACAGCAGAAGGAAAAGGTGGTTGGATTGCCAATCTTCACACGTTTTATTCAGGCACCAGCCAGGCGTTCAACATTGCCTGGATTGCCTTTGTGGTTTGTTTTATTGTAACAGCTTTGATAAGCTTTGTAACAAAACCAAAACCTGATAATGAGTTGGTTGGACTCGTTTACAGTCTCACACCACGCCAGAGAGATAAAAACCGGGTATGGTACAAGAATCCGGCTTGGCTTGCTATCATCATGTTGTTAATTACACTGTTCTTTAATATTCTTTTCTATTAAAATAAAGATGATGAATAAATTTTTTGACCTTCGTTTTGTGATTGGGATTTTTTTTCTCGCTGTAGGTATTTTACTATTGCTCTATAGTTTTACAAATCCCACCGTTATGCATGCTGCTGTAAACCGCTGGTGTGGAATTGTGTTTATGGTATTCGCGTTGATAATGATTGCTTTGGCTTTCGGAAAAAAACAACCGGATAAGTTGTGAAAAATTATTTGATTTTTGGATAAGTTACCAGTGCCAGTTATTCCAGATAACCTTTTACGCTAAATTATGCACAGCCAACAAACAAATACCCTCAATTCCTATTTTGGTATATCAGCTATTTTATATCGATTTCAACAATCGTATCCGGGTTAGTAAATACAATTTCATCAGGATTAATTGTTACGTTGTTTTTATCTTGTTTGTACTTTACTTTTTTATCTGTGCCCATTAATTGGCAACTTTTTACTTTTCCTGGAATTCCGGTTATAACAATTGGCTGGATTGAATCTTTTAAAATATGAACATAAATTGTTTTGTTTTTTGCTGTTACCACTCCCCAATCCTGTGGTGGCATTATATTTCCTCTCGTTCCATAAATGCTTTCTCCATACTCATTCATCCATTTTCCTAATTCTTTTAAAGTATCTGCAAATTCATTTTGAATTTTACCATTTGGCATCGGGCCTACATTCAGTAAAAAATTTGCGTTTCTTCCTGCTGCATTTACCATGTAATGAACCAATTGATTTACTGATTTATAATGGTCGTCTTTGATATTAAAACCCCAGGAGCCATTCATGGTTTCACAGGTTTCAAGGGGCAGCTTGTCTGATGCTTTTTGAAAACTCAAACCTGATTTATTTTCACCGGGAAGATCCCGTTCAAACATCTGGAAATCTTCTCCGGGAAAGGGTGTGAGATGGTGGTTATTCCCGATTAAACATTGAGGCTGTAGCTTATGAATGAGCGCATAAATTTCCTGCAAATGCCAGTCTACTTTCGGTGTTCGATCTTTTGCTCCTTCCG
>JBQCFO010000305.1:0-4320 GCA_051959055.1 Ginsengibacter sp.
TGGGTTCCCGGCTGAGCGTTTTTCGCAAAGATGCAGATATACAACAACCGACCGGTACTTTTGAAAATGTGATAGTAAAGAATGTAAAGGCAAAAGCTGCTGATTCTGCCCAATTAAAGCCGCCTTCAGGAATTTTAATTACGGGAGTGCCGGGCCATTATATTACAAACCTTACTTTGGAGAATATCGAAATAGATTTATCAGGAACCGGTACACTTGCCGATTCAAGACACACAGTACCTGAAGCGGTAGATCAGTATCCTGAAGTAAAAACTTTTGGCCCGACTATTCCGGCCTATGGTGTGTGGGCAAGGCATGTGCAAGGATTGAAATTAAAGAACATTACTTTTCGCCTGAAAAATAATGATGTGCGTCCTGCCATTATTTGTGAGGATGGAAGGAATATTGAAATCATGCAATGCCGGATTCCTGAAACGGATGGAGCAGAATCCATTATCAGACTACAAGATGTGAAGGGCGCTGTAATTGGTCAAAACAAAGTGCATGGAAAAGCAGGAGCATTTGTTTTGAAAGAAGGAAAAAGTACAGATGTCATATTGAAGAATAATAAAACCGGAAAAGTGAAATAGAAGTGAAAGAAAGAGATGAACCGCTAAAGTGTTATCCGTTTCAAATTTCCTCGTTTCTTCTCTTTTTTAGAAATTAATTCAATACTTTTTAAGTAAAAAATTCACACGATGCCTAAACTTTTCTCTCTAAAAAAATGGGTTTTATCTTCGATTTTTATAATAATTATTTTTTTATTTTCATCGGTTCAGGCTCAAAATAAACAGCTTGCTAAAAGTGGATGGATTTATCTCAATTCGAGTGGAAGGCTTGATTACAAAACATTGCCGCAAGGGGATAGAATTATGGATTTTTCTTTTGCAGGATATATGGGCGGAGGTGTAAAAATTCCTTTAGTGGATACTAAAATTACTTTGACTCCGGTAAAAGGTGATAATTCTGCATCTATACAAGATGCTCTTAACAAAGTGGCTGGAATGCCATTGGTGAATGGATTCCGGGGCGCCGTAATGTTGAAACCGGGAAATTATGATGGTGAAAAAACGATCCAGATCAATGCATCCGGAGTTGTTTTGCGTGGAAGTGGTTCTGAAGAAAATGGTACTACTTTAAACATGACGGGCAAACCGCATCTTTGTATTTCAGTACGCGGACAGGTAGCTTCACAAACTGTTGGAACTGCCGTATATTTTGCAGATAAATATGTGCCTTCGGGTTCAACTTCTTTCACATTAAGTGATGCTTCCGCATTTTCAATTGGAGATACCATCCGGATCGCTCGTCCTGTTTCTGATGCATGGGTTCATTTTATGGGAATGGACTTGCTGGTAAGAGATGGCAAAAAACAAACCTGGATTACCGGTGAAATAACCTGTGACAGGATTATCATAAAAAAAGAAAAGAATAAAATCACAGTAGATGTTCCGCTGACGGATAGTTACGATTCAAAATATTTGAATCCTCCGGGAGTCTCTGTTATAAAAATCAGCACTACCGGCGAACTTTCACAAATAGGAATTGAGAATCTACGCATCCAGTCGCCTGCACAATCAGTTACGATAAATGAAGGCTCTAACCGGGCATTTTCAATGAGTGGTATTAGCGATGGCTGGGCCAGAAACATTGAAGTGTTCAACACCGTGAACAGTGTAAACATAACAGGAAAAAGGATAACTGTTGATAACCTAAGCATTCTGCATCAGCAGCCAACAATAGGCGCCGCAAAGCCGGCCGATATTAACGGAAGCGGCCAGCAGTTGTTTTTTAATAATTGTAAAATTACCGGCGATAATCTTTTTTTCTTTGGAACGGGAGCAAAAGTAACGGGGCCTGTAGTGCTGCTCAACTGTATTTTTAAAGGGAACGGCTGGATACAGCCACATCAAAGATGGGCAACCGGTTTGCTGGTTGATGGTTGTGAAGTGCCGGATGGAGGAATTGATTTTATGAACCGCGGTGCTTACGGCTCCGGTCATGGCTGGACAATTGGCTGGGCGGTAGCATGGAATTGCAAAGCAAAATCCTATTTAAATCAAATGCCCCCAGGTTCTGCTAATTGGGTTATCGGAAGCATTGGAGCTCGCGATCAAAAAGGAATGCCATTTAATAAAGAGCCTTTGATGCAGGAAGGAATTTATGATTCTCCCGGAATAAATGTTGCCCCCAAAAGCCTTTACCTGGCTCAACTTTCGGAACGACTTGGGAAAAAAGCTTTAATAGATATTGGTTATTGACACCATGGTAAATAATAAATGGTCTGCCTTATTATTTGCCTTTAAAAAAGAGACAAACTACCATGGCCAAAGCCGTTAATGGAGAGATCTCTTGATAAATAGTGGAAATTAATTAATCAATAATATTCGTAACTAAAGAAAAAAGAACATCATTCAAAATGTAATGTCTTTGGAAAAAATAACCAGCAGTAAAAGGACAAATAACATGGATTCTTATTTCTGAGAATGATTATAAAATGAATGATTGGATACTTTCTCTTTTCTTTAATTTAATTAAAAAAAATAAAATGGTTTTAAGGCGTAGTGTTACTTTGAAAACCGTTCTATTGGAACCGGTAAAATAAAATTTTAACCAAAAACAAATATTACAACCCTCAAAACTAAAAAACAATTATTATGAAAAAAGGAATTGTAATCAGCACACTGGTTTTATTTTCCGCTTTTTCGCCTGGTGTTTCCGCACAAAACTCTTCCGGCAGAACGATGGGCAGGAATGAGGCAAAAAAATGGTTTACAAAGCAGGAATGGTTGGGTGGCCTGAAATTAAAACCACACAAGTCAATAGATGTAGCCGAATTTGCCAGGCAATACCAGCTGAATAAAAAATATTGGGATGAAGCCTTTGCTTTTATGAAAAATAATGATCTGAAAAAAATGGCGCCGGGAAAATATCCTATTGATGGCGATAACGTATTTGCAACCGTTACTGAAGATCCGACAAAGAATTTCGATAAAACCAATTGGGAGTCGCACCGCAACTATGTTGACCTTCAGTATGTCATTGCCGGCGAAGAAAAAATAGGGGTGTATCCCGTTTCAAAAGCAACCGTTACCAAAGAATATGACGAAAAAAAGGATGTGGCAAATTACAATGCAGAAGGTAAGATATATGATGCCAAACCGGGGATATTTTTTCTTTTCTTTCCTTCAGATGCTCACCGTCCGGGCATTACACCGGATGGCAACCTGGTAGATAAAAAATTGGTCATTAAGATAAAAGTTGCGAAATAAATAAGTTACTATTTTTTGCCATACTTAGAAAATATCAAAAATCTTTAGAATCAAAAACTTAACCAATGAATAAAAAATATCAGAAATTTTTCATTAGGATTGCCTCTGGATTGCTGTTATTCAATATGGGGTGGTCTTCCTCCATTGACGCTCAATCCATCCTGAAAAATTTTCCAAAAGATGCTTCGCCACAGGTAATAGGAAAAAGAATTGCTGAAAGATTTGTTTCTATGCCGCATTCAAATTTTAACCGGAACACACCACCAAAAGTGATCACTTATCCTGAAAGTTGTACCTGGTATGGTGCGCTTACTTTTGCCAAAGAAACAAAAGATGAGACATTAAAACAGCAGCTTATTCAGCGATTCGAGCCATTGCTTGGATCCCGGGAGTCTATGATCCCGGTTCCGGATCATGTTGATTACACCGTATTCGGCGCCGTGCCACTGGAGGTTTATATCCAAACCAGGAATACAAAATATCTCCATATCGGAAAAGGTTTTGCTGATAAACAGTGGGGACCGCCGGAAGGCAAAAGGGTAACTGCTGAATCGTACAGGTTTTATAACCGGGGGCTTACATGGCAAACGCGATTATGGATAGATGATATGTATATGATCACTGCGGTGCAATCGCAGGCATACCGTGCTACAGGTGATAGACGCTATATTGATAAAGCAGCCAACGAAATGGTATTTTACTTAGACTCTTTACAGCGGCCAAACGGCCTTTTTTATCATGCTCCTGATGTGCCTTTTTTTTGGGGACGGGGAAATGGCTGGATGGCAGCCGGGATGAGTGAGCTTTTGCGGTCATTGCCAAAGGATAATCCCAACCGCCCACGCATTATGGAAGGATACAAGAAAATGATGGCTTCTTTGTTAAAGTACCAGGCCGAAGATGGCATGTGGAGGCAACTGATCGACGATGGGGATTCATGGAAAGAGACCTCGTGCAGCGGCATGTTTACTTTTGCATTTATAACCGGAGTAAAAGAAGGCTGGCTCGATGCGAAAACTTATGGGCCAGCTGCCCGCAAAGGCTGGCT
>JBQCFO010000306.1:0-2006 GCA_051959055.1 Ginsengibacter sp.
TAATAATAATAATAATTCTCCTTCAAATTTTATTCAAAAATACAGTGTAAATAAACTTTCAAGCGAAAAGCTCAAAAAGATTTTAGCAAAAGATGAAGATTTTTATTTATCGTTTGTGGGTAACCGTTATCATGGCACCACTTTTCATGATTTGTCCTGTTTAATCGATTATGAGCTTCTTCATTTATTCGACAACATCAGCCTTAATAATGATTTTTATTATGGCCGGTATGATATAAAATGCAAATCAATTGAGGATTTAAAAAAAGGTAAAAATTTTTCTATTCTTGAATTTAATGGAGCGGGTTCTATTCCTAATCACATTTACACTCAAAAATACCATTTGTCAGAAGCTTATAAAGAGATTCTGGAACACTGGAAAGCATTATATGAAATAAGCAATTATAACCATAAAAACGGAATACCCTATTGGGGATTTTCCAAAGGTTTGATCTTTTTAATCCAGGCAAAAAAACATTTCAGATCTCTAAAAAAATGTGATGAAAAGATAGAACGAAAGATGTTAGCGATAAAGTAAAAATCGGAACAGTAAAAAGACTTTTAAGCAAGATTTATGCTCTAAAAAAAAAATGATTGAGAAAAAATTTAATTTTTTACTCAAACTATGTAACCATTTTTTCTTTGATCATTTCCGGCATTTCAACACGTTTCATTGTTTTAGCAGCTATGAAATATAAAGTAACATCGCCTACATTCAGCAATTCATTTTTCTCATTAAATATTTCACTGTGAAAAACAATTTTGTGATGCAATGGCAATTCTTTTACTGTCGTAACAACTGTTATCAGATCATCATATAAAGCAGGACGGATAAATCTGCTGTGAATTTCGGTGACCGGCATAATCACTCCTGCTGCTTCCACTTCTTTGTAAGTCAAACCCAGGCTGCGTAAGGCTTCTGTTCTTCCTATTTCATAAAATTGTGCATAATGCCCATGATATACCAGTCCCATCTGATCGGTGAGTGCGTAATGAATTCTTATCTGGGTTTTTGATGTAAACAAGGTTTTTATTTGAAAAGGTTAGAGGGTTTAGAAAAGTTTAGACGGTTTAGATGGGTTAAAAAGTTCAGATGGGTTTGATTGTTATATGTACCTGACACCTCACACCTCACGCCTGATACCTAACACCTGATACCTAACGCCTAACACCTCACACCTATTTTCCCATCATTCCATCAACACTTATTTTACCAGGGCCGCATAATAAAATAGTAAGGGTAGCGGCCAGATAAACCATCCCTCTTTCGCCCTGAGCGAATATTTGTCCGTTTGATGCAATGAATACAACTACTGCCATTCCTATAATAATGGGAATACATGCTAACCTGGTAAACAATCCAAGGATCAATAAAACTCCACAAATTAATTCGGCAAAAATAATCAGCGAAAGTGAGGCAGTGGATCCAAGATGTAAAAAATTCATGAATTTATATTTTAGCATATTGAATTTTATCAATTTGGCATATCCATGGCTGGCAAGCAATAATCCGGTAGCGATTCTTAAAATAAGCATTCCCAAATTGAATGCTCCATGCGAATACTTGGTCGAAAAAAATTTACTCATGTTTTATTTTACAATTGTATTAACAAAGATTTGTGCAATTTAAAGTGTTTTTATTTTCGCTCAAATATTTTTGACAAACAGATTACTGGAATGGTGTTTGTACTTTTGCGCGAAGTAAAATTTTTTTTTCCGGACTTGCTTTTTTTTATTGAATCATTGAAAAATTAAATCGAAAATTGATGACGCGTTTCTTTCTTCCGATTGCATTCAGCCTGCTTTCTATCTCCTGTTTTTCGCAAGCCAACTATAATGTAACTGATCCCGAAAAAAATTTCAAAGAGGCGCGCGAATATTTTATTAAAGGAGAATATACACTCGCATATCCTTTGCTGAAACCTTTGCTGGTTAAGTATCCGGAGAACACAAAAAGCAACCACGCTTATCTGAACGCGGATATAGAATACTTCTACATTGTTTGT
>JBQCFO010000307.1:0-8722 GCA_051959055.1 Ginsengibacter sp.
AATCATATTTAGCAATAATCAAATTGCTTTGTGCGCGGTTCAGATTATTTTTCGCAATCAGATAATCAACAGAAGTGATGGCGCCGGCATTGAAACGAATTTCTGCCGTGCGAAAAGATTCTGCGAAAGAAGTAACCTGGCTTTGCAATAATTTATATTTATCGGCAGAAGAAGTAAGATTTACATAAGCGCGCTCAATAGATTGCTGCAATTGTGTTTTTGTATTTTGTTCAACGAGTTCATAATTTTTTAAATCAAGCTTTGCCAGTTTTATTTGATTTTTTACGCGGTTACCATTGAAAAGTGGAACCGTTAAGCCTAAATTTATTGTATAAAAAAGATTGTTGTTTAACTGATCTCCATAATTAATTTTTTTGGAACTATAATTATCCTGTTTCACAATTACCGGATACTGCAAACCATTTACTGTAACATAATTTGAAGATGGATTTTCTGTGGTATTTACAAAATAATCGCGGGTGGCTACACTAGAGTAATTCGTGTTGATACTTCCTCCAAAAGTGAGTATTGGGAATAGTTGTCCTTTCACTGAACGGATATTTTGTTCTGCGCTTTCTGTGCGAAGTTTTGTTGCTTTTACCTGCGCGAATTGTTGTAAAGCGGTTTGATAAATGCTATCAGGCGTACCTGTATAATTATCACTAAAATTTTCTTCCGGGATTCTTTCCACTTCCAGGTTTTTATTGTAAGGAATGTTTAAAAGCTGTGCCAGGTTGAGTTTCATGGTTTCAACGTTGGCTTTATTGTCTACAATAGTAATCTGATCATTAGCCAACTGGCCTTTCAGATCATAATAATCTGATGGCAATACCGCACCTGATTGATTTAAAATTCCAAGGCGATCCACCTGCTTTTGAGTTACCAAAACCTGCTCCTGTGATTGTTGCAAAACATCTTCTGCGCTTAAAACCTGTAAATAGGCAAGAATAATATTGATGGTGAGATTGTCTTTTGCCTGTTGCAGTTCCATCTTAGACGCTTCAAATCCCGACTTATTCGATTTAATTTGATTATGTAAAGAAAAACCATTGAAGAGCAAAATATTGCTGCTTGCACCGTAATTTGCATAACCAACTTTTTGATCAATAAATGCATTTGTAAAGGGATCGATGCTTCGTCCATAGTTCATGCCCTCATTGGCATTCACATTGAGATTCGGCAACCTGTTTTCCCTTGATTGGTTCAAAGTTATACCTGCTTTTTGCATGAGCAAATCCGATTGCAAAACGTCAATATTGTTTTGGATGCCCAATTCTATTGCCTGCTTCAAAGTCATTTTAATTTGCGCCTTTGCAAAATATCCTGTAAATAAAAATGCTCCTATTAAAAAAACTGCTTTCATAATTCTTACTTCTTAATTTGGTTCGTATTTCTTAATTCTTAAATTTTTAATTCTCAATTCATCACAATCCTTCCATCCAATAAATTCACAATCTTCCTTCCATATTCTGCATTTTTCTCGGAATGAGTAACCTGGATGATCGTTACCCCTTCATCGTTTAGTTCTTTAAAAATATTCATAATTTCTTCACCTTGTTTAGAATTCAGATTTCCGGTTGGCTCGTCAGCCAGAATCAATTTTGGTTTTACGATCAATGCCCTTGCAATTCCAACCAATTGTTGCTGCCCCCCGGAAAGCTGGGTTGGAAAAAGATCTTTTTTCCCAACAATCTGAAAACGGTCAAGCATATCAGCAACCATTGATTTTCTTTCTGACGTTTTTATATTCTGATAAATCAACGGTGTTTCAATGTTTTCATAAACCGTTAGCTCATCAATAAGGTGATATGCCTGAAATACAAAGCCAATATGGGCTTTAAAAAGTTGAGAGCGTTGTTTTTCTTTCAATTTAAAAACATCTTCACCCATAAAAGTATAGCTTCCTTCATTGGGTTCATCCAGCATGCCGATTACATTTAAGAGAGAAGATTTTCCGGAACCGGATGGCCCCATGATAGAAATAAAATCTCCTTCTGCTACATTGAGGTGAATATCTTTTAAAACAAAAGTTCGGTTTACTCCGTTATTGTACCATTTAAAAATTTTTTGTAAAGAGAGCATAGTTTATAGTTTATAGTTCAAGTTTCAGGGTTTGTAATTCAAAGTTCAAGGTTCAAAATTCAAAGTTCAAGGTTCACGGTTAAAAGTTCAAAGTTGCTTTTTCGTTTGCATTACTGTTATATTTCTTTCTTATTCAGTAAACAAACAAATAATCCATTTTTCCATTTTCTCATTTTCTCATTAGCACATTAGGACATTAACAAATTACTCACTTCTCAAACTCTTCACCGGATTGGCTACTGCTGCTTTTATTGATTTATATCCAACTGCAATCCACGCAATAATTATTGATATTAAAATGGCGATTAAAAATATTCCAACACTCATTTTTATCCGGAAAGTAAAATTCTGTAACCATTGATTCATCATAAAATAAGCAACGGGGATTGCAATGACAGAGCCGATAAGAATCAGAATGGTAAACTCTTTTGAAAAAAGATAAATGATATTTTTGATTGAAGCGCCAAGCACTTTTCTTACGCCGATTTCTTTCGTTTTTTGTATCGCCATAAAAGAAACCAGCCCATACAAACCGAGACATGAAATAAATATGGCAATCCCTGCAAAGATTTTGTACAACAATTCAAGCTGGTCTTCCTGCTGATAAAATTGTTTGATATTTTCCTCCATGAATGCAGTTGTAAAAGCGTATTCGGGAAAATATTGATTCCATGCAGATTCAATGGCACTCTTTGTTTTTGGAATATTTGAGGAATTTAATTTTATAGCAGTAACACCATAATATTCTTTTCTTTCAGCAAGCAGAATTGGTTTTATCGCATCGCGTAACGAACTTGTTTTAAAATCTTTAACCACCCCAACAATCGTATTCCATCTGCTTCCGCCTAACCGGATCTCTTTTCCTATTGCATCCTGCGGATCTTTCAGGCCCAATTGTTTAACAAGTGTTTCATTGATTACTACATCCTTTATGGTATCACTTTTATCGTAAGGTTTGCCTGCTAAAAATTGCAATCCAAATGTTTTAAAATAATCTTCATCTGCAAATTTTAATCCCAGTTGAAATTTTTCATCCGGACGGTGGTCAAAAGCGAAATTGGTAAACCATCCGTTATCAGAAGAGGGCACATCGGAATTGAAACTTACCCCAACCACCCCTGGCAATTGCAACAATTTTTGTTTGAAGGGTTGCTGTCGTGAATGCATCGTGCTATCGCCGTTTGCATTAAATAAAATAACCGCTTGCTGGTTAAAACCAAGATCGGCATTTTTTATAAAACTCATTTGAGTAATTGCCACAATCGTTGCAATAATTAATATTTGGGAAATAGCAAATTGGGTAATCACCAAACCTCTTCTGATAGAGATGCCACCAACAGTCGCTGAGGTTATTTTATTTTTAAGAGCGAGCACGGGCCTGAATCCTGAAAGAATCAATGCTGGATAAGTGCCCGCTAATAAAGTAACCGCCGCGCCTAATCCAACTAAAAATGTGATGGTTTGCAAATTGAAAAAACCAAGTGGTTCCTGTATGGATGCAATGTGTTTAATAAAGGGTAGACAAAGAGTGGAAACCAGCACTGCAAGAAGAATAGAGAAAATAACAATCAAAGCCGTTTCTCCGATTATTTGCGCAAATAACTGCCACCGATAACTTCCCAAAACTTTTCTAATCCCGATTTCTTTGCTTCTGCCTACGGCCTGGGCAGTTGATAAGTTAATGAAATTGATACAGGCCATTACAATAATAAACAGACCAATTAATAATAACGTCCACAAGGTTGATTTACTTGTAATGTGATCGCCAAAGTTGGGGAACCTTTTATCAAAATGAATATCGCTTAATGGTTGTAAAAAACTGGTTTTGACACTGTTGCGTACTACATAGTTTTTCTTGCTAAAATTCAAAAGCTGTTTATTGATATTGGCTTCAGAAATATTTTTTGGCAGTAACATGAATACCTCAAAGTTACTGGAAAGCGTGTTCCAGTTATCAGAATACGTATAGGTTTCAGCGTTTGCTTTTGCCGTTTTATAGGATGTGACGATTCCGAGGGGGAAATCAGTATTGGCTGGAGGATTTTTTAAAATGCCAGCTACTTTTACGGTTATTTTATTATCTAATTTCAAAAATCTTCCAACCGCATTTTTCCAATCACCAAAATATTTCTCTGCCAGTTTTTGTGTGAGCACGGTGTTATCCGGTACTTCTAAGACAGAAGGTGAACCGGCAAGCCAGTCATAATGAAATACCTGGAAAAATTGAGGATCTGCAAAAAAGAAACCGGTGGCTTCGATAAATTTTTTATCAGAAGCAGCAGCATTGGTATTCATCACGGTCACCTGGCTGCCATAACTCGCAAAAAGTGACCCTGTGGTAATTTGAGGAAAATCAGCTCTCAAAGCCTCCAATGCGGGAACAGGAACTCCCGGATTATAAGTAAGGCCACCTTCAAATTTATCCTGGGTAACTACATGATATATTTCATGATAATTTGGCTGAAATTTATCATAACTCAATTCATATTTCACAACCGTAAAAAGCAATAGGCAGGAGGCAATTCCAATAGCGAGGCCCGAGATATTTATTACGGAAAAAGCTTTATGCCTGATCAAATTTCTGAAAGCGATTTTGAAATAATTTTTGAACATTTATAAACATTTTTTTAATTTATCATCAATCCTGCACAATACCTTACAATTTAATGCCATTAATTTACTCATTCAATATCAGAATTTTATGAAATTTAAAAAAAATACAGTTGTTCGTTTTTGATACAGTTTGTGTTTAGTTTTGATACAATCATTTTGCAGCAAAGAAAGAAATAAAGCGGATTCGTGTTTCATTGGGAAATAGGGTAATAAGGTTTTGGGAAGGAGAGTAATGCAGTTACTAAGGTTGGTAATTTCGATTTTTACATCAATTAATTCATTACTCTATTTCAAAGTCCTTCATTGTTTATCCACAAGAATAAAGTAACAGGAGAATTATAAGAAGTAAATTAAACACTTAATGATTAGATACGGAAAAGAAGATTATCACCTGCTGTTGATTTTCAGAAAACGTCTTTATTTACATCCTGTAAAAGTGGTTGAATTCAATCTTCTGCATAACGTATTTCTAGCAAAAACAGTTTTGCGCAATACTTCTTGTTAAACTAATGATAACTATTTTCTTTTCATTTTTTATTAAGAAATTTTATATGCTACTTTTGTTTCCACTTTAATAAAAATTAACTTTCATGAGTGTAGGTTTACTTCTGTTCATTATTGCCACAATTGCGGTTCTCATTGGTTTGTATGGGATGTTTCAGAAAGCTGGAATAGCTCCGTGGAAAGCGCTGATTCCATTATATAATACCTGGTGCATGGTAGAAAAAATGCAGCTGAAAAAGATTTGGTTTTTCCTGCAACTGATTCCAATAGCGGGCCAATTTATTACTATATGGATCAATATAAAATTTGTTGAGCACTTTGGCCGCTTCGGACTATGGCATCATTTTCTCACTGTTTTTTTTCCGTTCATTTATTTCCCTTACCTGGGTTTTTCTGACATGGAAAGATATGCCGGAACTGCTGTGGTAAAAAATTATAAGAAAGGCGCTATCCGTGAATGGATAGATGCGGCGGTATTTGCAATAGTTGCCGCTACACTAATTCGCACTTTTGTTTTTGAGGCTTATACCATTCCAACTCCTTCCATGGAAAAGACTTTACTGGTAAATGACTTTTTATTTGTGAGCAAATTCGCTTATGGCCCACGTATTCCTGAAACGCCGCTGGCATTGCCTTTTATGCATAATACGATTTTGGGGACCAATTCGAAGTCTTATGTCGAATGGATTAAACTACCTTATACACGTTGGTTCCCAAGGCCGGTGCACCGGGAAGATGTAGTAGTCTTTAATTTTCCTGTCAATGATACTTTAATAAATGATTACCAACATGGATCTCAGGTTACTTATTACCAGGAAATCCAGGCAAGGATGATGGCTGATCATATTTCTGAACAGGAAGCAAGACAGCGTGTACTGGCTCAATATGGTGATTTGATTATTACACGTCCTGTTGATAAAAGAGAAAATTTTATAAAAAGATGTGTGGCCATTGCCGGTGATACGTTACAGATAAAAAACCGGGTGATTTATATAAATGGAGTGGCGCAAACGTTACCGGAATATCATGAATTTAATTATCTCGTTTCTACTTCAGCGCCTCTTGATCCCGATCAGTTGAACAGTGTTGGCATACAGGATACACAGGACCCGAATAAAAACCAGGTACAAATGGTCGGAACAAATTCGTATGTAATCGGAATGAGCGATGCTGAAAAGCTGCAATTAAAAATGTTTCCTACTGTAAAAAACATTCAACCGCAACCGCTGGCAGAATATGATAAAAGCCCTTTTGTATTTCCGTATGAAGCTGATAATGGTTGGACAACGGATGATTACGGGCCAATCTGGATTCCTGAAAAAGGCGCTACGATTCAACTGACTCCTGAAAATATTCGCCGCTATCATCGTTGTATTGATACCTATGAAGCGAATAAATTCGAAGAAAAAAACGGGCAATATTTCATCAATGATAAACCCGCGACTACTTACACGTTCAAAATGAACTATTATTGGATGATGGGAGATAACCGGCATAATTCTCTGGACAGCCGTTACTGGGGCTTCGTTCCTGAAGATCACATTGTAGGCAAGGCCTCTTTAATCTGGTTTAGTTATGGAGATAATGGCATCAGATGGAGCAGAATTTTTCAAAAAATTAAATAATTAAAACTTCAAAGTTTTTTAATAATAAATCCAGCAAATTATATGACTGCAAGAGAACTAATTCTAAAACTGCAACAATTAGATCCAGAAACCAAAGTGGTAGTGAGAGGTTACGAGGATGGTTACAATGATGTTTTTTCTTTGAAGCCCGTTAGAATAAAAACCATGGCAAATGGTGCATGGTATTATGGCGAATATGCAGATAGTGATCATGTAGATGCCTTTGATGCCGTAGACATTTTTGGAGAAAACAAAAAATATCTTCAGGAAGATTTTGAATAATCACAATCATTGAACAATAGTTTTATTATTGGTTTTAGATTTCCTCATCATGTAAAAAAATACACATCTGTTGTAATGGGTTTTTGAATCTTCTATCTATTTTCTTTGGCACATTTTTTTAGTATGTAAAGAAAAATTAAAGACCATGAAAAAATATGTAGTCATTCTTGCAGGAGTTTTTCTTCTTTCCAGTTGTGTGGCCAAAAGTTATCTGACACAATCCCAAAGAGAAGTCGCCGGATTGAGGTCCGATAGTGCTCAACTTGCCAACAGCAATTCATCATTACAAGATAATATCGCCACCCTAAAAGGCCAGATTGCTGATCTGCAAAAAAACATTGATGATCTCAATGCAAAAATTTCCGGCCTGAATACCCAAAACAGTCAACTTGGACAGCAAACAGCAGAGCAACAAAACAAACTTACTCAAAGCCAGAAACAGTTGCAACAGTTACAGACATTATTAAACCAACAAAAACAAGCGTCAGAAGAATTAAAAAACAAAATGACAGAAGCCTTAAAAGGATTTAATTCCAATGAGCTTTCTGTGTATCAAAAAGATGGTAAAGTATATGTAAGCCTTTCAGAACAATTGTTGTTTCCTTCAGGAAGCGCTGTCGTAAATCCTAAAGGTGTGGATGCATTGTCCAAACTTGCCGCAGTACTTAATTTGAATTCGGACGTATCTGTAGATATTGAAGGCCATACTGATAGTATTCCCATTCGTGGAAGATACCAGGATAACTGGGATTTAAGCACCGCCCGTGCAAATTCCATTGTGCGAATTCTGGTGAACAATTATAAAGTAGATCCGACAAGAGTTATTTCGTCTGGGCATAGTTATTATGATCCTGTGGCCACCAATTCTACTACTGAAGGCAGAGCAAAAAATCGCCGGACAGATATTATTCTTTCACCTAAATTGGAAGAAATGTATAAGTTGTTGAACATGTAATTTTTTTAACCTGGAATAAAAGAGCCGGATTTTTATTTTGTAATGATGATTTTTTTACAAATAAGAATCCTGCTTATTTGTTAGTTTACTACGTAACTGCTATGCCATCCTAAACTAAGCTACATAGTGTAAAGCATTCTAAGCTATTCTGAACCCAACTAACAATCTATACTTTTCGAAATTATCTAAACTATTCTTCACAATCTAAACCGGATATTTCTCTATCTTAGCAACTTATTTTTTTAATGTTTTTATGCAACTTGTACAGCAAATTTTATTCATTATTCTTATCAGTTTTGCGATTTATCTTTTTTACAGAAAGGCAAAAGAAATTTCTGATAACATTAATTTAGGTTATGATGAAGATCTGACTGATAATAAACCCGAACGTTGGAGAAATGTGCTGCTGCTTGCTTTGGGCCAAAAGAAGATGTTTCGTTACCCATTGGTTGGCATCATGCATTTTGTAATTTATGCCGGGTTTGTAATTATAAACATTGAAGTTTTAGAAATTGTACTGGATGGAATTTTTGGCACGCACCGCATGTTTGCAAACCCGCTTGGTGGCTTTTATACTTTTGTAATTGATTTTTTTGAAATACTGGCTATTGGTGTTTTAGCAGCCTGTGTTATTTTTCTTATCAGAAGAAATATCCTGAAA
>JBQCFO010000308.1:0-6046 GCA_051959055.1 Ginsengibacter sp.
TGCAGTTGGTTTTGCTTCTTCGACATGGGGCATGATTCCATCTTACACAAGCCGCGTTTTTCCAGGCACTAAAAAAAGATATGGAGTAAATGGAAACAGTTTTATTTGTGCTGTTGAGTTTGGTAAAAAAATAAAAGCAAAATCGTTATTAGCCGGTGGCGAAAGCGGCCATCCGGATTCAAAACATTTTTTTGATCAGGGTTATATGTATTCCAAAGGAATTTTTAAAGACGTTTTATTTTATAAAGAAGACGTGATGAAACATACAGAGAGAATTTATCATCCGGGAGAATAGAAATCCGGTTTATTTGTGCTTTTGCTGAAATAATTTTTACAGCTAATTGCCATATCCAGCTATTACATTTATGGTCAGCGCAATCATTATTGTATTAAAACCAAAAGAAAGAAGGCTGTGCCATAAAGCCAGTTTTCTGAATTTTTTTGAAGTAATCTGCACATCAGATACCTGGAATGTCATGCCCAGAACAAAAGAAAAGTATGCGAAATCAATATACTCTGGAGTTGCATCATCTGGAAATGATAAACCACCACGGTATTTCTCAGGGGAGGATGGATGATCGCCATAATAAACATGTGCATACCGAAGGGTAAAAATTGTATGAATTAGAAACCAGGAAAAAACCATCCCCGCAATGGCAATTGGCAGTCTCCAGGAATGTGTTTCATGGCCGCTGCGTTTTACTACAAGTAACAACAATACAGCCAGAAAACTTGCGATAGTAGATATCAGTACCAGGATAAAAATGATAGACGCGCCCTGATCCTGGACACGTGCCTGTTCCCGGATTTGTTGAGATTTCGTTATGAAAAATGTAACCCAGCTCATTACGATCATGCAAAGGCTGAAAGTGTCCCATCCGATCATGATATGTGTAAGAAGGTCAATGTTTTTTATTTCAACAATAAAATAAACAGCAACTGCAATAGCAATACAAATGAACAGTTTCTGAAAAGAATTGATCCTGTCAAAAATTGGAAATTTACGTTTTTCAAGTATTTTTTTTGATTCCATTTTAAAAGATTGGGAATTCAAATGTAGAGCATAAAGGATTGGCTCTTTATAAAAAAATAAGTTCAGAAAAGAAACAGGCAATCAATTGCAAATCCAAACATACAAATCAAATCTGAATCCCGCAGCGTGCATGCTATAAAGTGATACATCAAACCACAGCGGTATTTTTACAAATAAATTTGATTAAATTTGGTTTATGGAAATTTCAATAAACGACGTCACTTTACCAATTGTAGGAGATTTATCTGATTCCATGTCGGAAAAAGAATTTTTTGATTTCTGCCAGCAAAATGATCTATGGCGGATTGAAAGAGATGAGAATAAACAAATTACAATTATGCCGCCAACTAACGCAAATACAGGTAAACTAAATTTGAAATTATCTTTTCTGTTGGAACTTTGGAACAGTGAAAAACGAACCGGTGTTTCTTTTGATTCTTCTGCCGGATTTACATTACCGGATGGTTCTGTTCGCTCGCCTGATGCAAGCTGGTTAGCGATAGAAAAGTGGGATAGATTAAGCGAAAATGAAAAGAACCAGTTTGCTCACATCTGTCCGGATTTTGTGATTGAATTAAAAAGCAATTCAGACAATTTAAAATTCCTTACAAACAAAATGCATAAATGGATAGAAAATGGCTGTGCGCTTGCCTGGCTTATTAATCCTGAAAATAAAACGGTATTAATTTTCCGGAAAAATGGAACGATTGAAAAAGTTGAAGGTTTTCAAAATACGCTTTCGGGAGAAGACGTTTTGCCAGGCTTCGAACTGAATCTTTCTGTCTTAAATGATTAAGGATTTCATGTTTCTCTGTTCAATATTTTTAAATTATTTTGTTTCAATAAACGAACAAATAACCGCGTTTTCTTTTTTGGAAGCAATATCCCTTTCAAAATATTCAGGAACGGTATTTTACAAATTATTCTGAAATAGTATCTTCACCAATAAATTATCAGTTTCATTTGTAAATATCAAAGAAAAGCATGCAATTAAAAGATTCTCTTTCACTCGCTTTTCATACCATAAAAAGCAATAAGCTGCGAACCGGAATTACCGTCGCCATCATATCTTTTGGTATTATGGCGCTTATTGGTATCATCACCGCTATAGCGTCCATGAATCAAAGTCTTTCTGAAAGCTTTGCTACGATGGGTGCAAACTCTTTCAGTATCCGCTATCGTGATATTAATATCAGGATAGGAGGTGGCAGGGAAGTGAAGAAAACCAGTACAGGTGCATTAAGAGCGAAGAAATCCAACGAGAAAAAAATAATTACTTACCAGGAAGCAAGGCTTTTTAAAGAGCACTATAATTTTCCTGCAAGAGTCAGTATTTCATTAAACGGTCCTCAAAGTATTATTGTAAGCAATGAGAAAATAAAAACGAATCCCAATATTTCTATGAGCGGAGGTGATGAAAATTATCTGATACAAAATGGATATACGCTGGCGGGAGGAAGAAATTTTAATTCAATTGATGTGGAAAGCGGCAGGAGTATCTGCATACTTGGCAATAGTGTTGCCCAAAAATTATATGGGGATAATACCTTGCGTGCATTGGATCAGACCATAAAGGCCGATGGAATTAAATACAGAGTAATCGGGGTTTTAAAAGATAAGGGATCGAGTGCATTTTTTAATGCAGATAATATTGTGCTTACTACTTACAATAATATCCGGCGCCTTTTTCCTACAGATGGAACTTCTTATAATATCGGAGTAATGGTGAATAATATTAATGAAATGGATGCAGCCATCTCAGAAGCAAAGGGCACTTTCAGGCCGATAAGAAAACTCGCTATTGATGAACAGAATAATTTTTACATAAATAAAAGCGACAGTATTGCGGAAGTGTTCAAAAGTAGTCTCGGAGCCATCACTACTGCTGCTGCTTTTATCGGGTTAATTACTTTAATTGGAGCAGCCATTGGCTTAATGAATATCATGCTTGTGGCTGTGAATGAACGCACCCGCGAGATAGGATTAATAAAGGCGATTGGTGGTAAAAGTAAAAATATCCGTGAGCAGTTTCTTTTTGAATCTGTTTTTATTAGTTTGATTGGTGCTGTTTTAGGAATTATTTTGGGAGTGATTGTTGGAAATGTTGTTGGAATATTTCTTCATACCGGCTTTGTGGTGCCATGGGTGTGGGTGATTATCGGAATTGTTGTCTGTTCAGCAGTAGGCCTTTTTGCTGGTTTATATCCGGCAGTAAAAGCAGCGAAGTTGGATCCGATTGTTGCGCTCCGCTATGAATAATGTTTTTTCTGTTATAAAAATAAAAAATTACTTTTCTGTGGCATTGATATTTACCGGTTCAACTTTCAAAATTTCTTCATTTAACGATTTTAAAAACTACTGTTTTCAAGTTCATTTTTAATGAAAAGCCTCTTTAATAATCGCAATGTATTTTTTTCTTTTTCTGTTAAAAGCGGATTATTTTTTTAAATATTTTTTATCAGTTCATTAACTTTCAAATATTTCATTAACTTGTGCCGCACAATCAAAATATTTTTATAAAAAATCAGATTTTTAATTTTTTTTTTCATTACAATTGCATTATCAAATTCTACTTAACCAAATCAATAAACCTAAACATTTAAAAACTAAACCAACATGGCAGATTTAAAGACTCCTGTAAACGCTCCTGTAAACGCCACTACATCGGTACAGGCGAAAAAATCAAATAACATCATTTCTTTATTGGCACCCATTATTTGTATTGTAGCCGGCTACATCATCTGGCGTTTTGTAATAGGGGCAGATAGTAATTTTACAACCCCTGACCCTAAAGGTGGTTTTTGGCCAAACCAGTTAGGGCCAAAAGGCGATTTCCCAAGAATGTATGAAGGAGGAATCATTGTGCCAATATTGATTGGTTGCTTCCTGATCGTATTAACTTTTGTTATTGAAAGAGCTTTGACTGTTTCAAAAGCTGCAGGTAAATCTTCTAATGCTGAATTTATCAGAAAAGTTCAATTTTTTCTTGCTGACAAAAAGGTAGATGCTGCCATCGCAGAATGCGACAAACAAAAAGGCTCAGTTGGTAATGTCATGAAAGCCGGTTTGCGCAAATACAAACAAATGATTACCGATACAGAATTGGATACTGAGCAAAAAGTGATGGCGATTCAAAAAGAAATTGAAGAAGCAACTTCTCTTGAATTACCCATGCTTGAAAAAAACCTTGTATTCCTTTCAACACTTGCATCTGTATCTACATTGATTGGATTGTTAGGAACAGTGGTTGGTATGATTCGTGCATTTGGCGCATTGGGTGAATCTGGCGGTGGTGATGCGGCACGTACTTTATCAATCGGTATTGCAGAAGCTCTGTACAATACTGCATTGGGAATTGGTACTTCTGCATTTGCAATCATTACTTACAACATTTTCACTACCAAGATTGACGCGATTACTTACGGTATTGATGAATCAGGTTTCACTTTAACACAAAGTTTTGCTTCTTTATACAAATAATTTTGTGGAATTTTTTGAATCCTGAATCTAATTACTATTAAAATAAACAACTAATGGCAAGAGCAAAAATAAAACGCGGCAGTACCAGTGTGGATATGACACCCATGTGTGATGTTGCCTTTCTTTTATTAACCTTTTTTATCCTTGCTGCGCAATTTAAGCCGTCCGAAGCGGTTGAGGTGAACCCTCCAAGTTCTGTATCCAATAAGGTAGCACCTGAAAAAGACTTTTTGAATGTTACCATCAGTAAAGACAACAAAGTTTTTTTGATAATGGATCCCAAAATCAAAGGCGCCGTTCTTGACGAATTAGGCAAAGAGCGTAATATGAGTTTTTCTGCTGAGGATAAAAAGAATTTTGAAAAATACGAATACATTGGCGTTCCGTTTAGTCAGCTAAAGCAATTCATCGCACTAAAACCAGAACAGGTTAAAGGAATGGAATTACCAGGAATACCTGTTGACAGTGCCAATAATGAATTGAAAGCATGGATATCTGCTGCAATCAATGCTCAAATGGGCGAGCAGTTGAATTTTCTGATTAAAGGGGATGATGCGGTAAAATATCCGACTTTCAAAGCCGTAATTGATGCTTTCAAGGCAAATGATCAATATAAGTATAACCTGGTAACCAATTCAAAAGCAGTGCCGGAGGGAAGTGAACTGTACAAAAAGAATATGATGGAACACGCCAGTGGAAAGAAAGAATAGTTATTATAAAAATGATTTATTACAATTAAAATTTTATTACTATGGCAGAAATGGAAGTAAAGGAGAGTGCGAAAAAAGGCCCGGGCGTCAAGAAAGGCAAAAAGCTTTCTACCCGTGTTGATCTTACTCCCATGGTTGATCTCGGGTTTCTGTTGATCACGTTTTTTATCTTTACCACTACAGTATCACAGCCAACGGCAATGAATCTGAATATGCCAAAGGATACTAAAGATCCTAACCTGGATATGAAGGTAAAAAATTCCGGTTCTCTAACCCTGATGCTTGGAAAAGGAAATGTGATCTATTATTATTTCGGCGATGATCCTACAAAAATGCAAACCACTGGTTATAAGGCAGTGCGTCAAATCATTCTCGACAAAAAGAAAAGTACTCCTGCAGCCGATTTGTTTATCATTATCAAACCTGATAAAGATGCTACTTACAAAAATGCAGTGGATATCCTGGATGAAATGGACATCAATGATATAGGTAAATATGCGATGGTTGATCCAACGCCCGACGAATATGGCCTGATTCAAAAAACAGAACAGGCAGGAGGTGTGAAATAATTACGTGGATAAAACATCTTAAAAAAATTAAAACATGGAAGCTAAACAAATATTAAAAGCAGATTTGCTGGATATTCTTTTTGAGGGGAGGAATAAAGAGTATGGAGCCTACGAGCTGAGAAAAACCTATAATAAAAGGATTACGACAGCTTTAATAGGTACAGTTATTCTGATTTTACTTATACTTATTGGCTCTGCAATTGCAAAGAAGTTTAGTAATGGAAATAATGTAGTTAAATTAAAAACAACAGAAA
>JBQCFO010000309.1:0-3229 GCA_051959055.1 Ginsengibacter sp.
AGATGTGCTTTTTTCTAACTTTCCTCTAAATGAATACGGCAAAGGAATACAAGCCAATAATCCCATTCGAAAACCGCATTAATCCTTCCTGTGATTTATCATTTTTGAAATCATGGCATCAAATTTTATTAAAAAGAATAATGGATCAAAAATCCCATTAAAATTTGTAGCCCTATTGTATAACCTTCAAAATATGAAATCATGGAAAACAATTATCAAGCTTATACAAAGGAAATCGATGGAAAAGTTTTTTATTTTGTAAAAAAATTTTCAAGTTTCCCAGAATTTGAAAACTTTCCGCAAGTACTCGATAGCATGGGAATGCACACGGATTTTTATAAAGCCTGCAACATCGCAAAAGTTTATGATGAGATTGTTATACATAAATTGATGAATGATTTGCATATCCTTCCTGAATCTGCAAGAGTAATCCATCTGCATCGTGTAAAAGCAGTGACCCATTCAATAATCAAAAATACGCATCATGCGTTGATGAAGTTAAGACTGGCAACCGTAAATTAATTAAAGATTGTGGGCTATGAATTAAGAATTGGGAATTACGATTTATGTTTGCCTCATGCAATCGTTTAATAAACCCAGCCGCATCGTCATTACATGTAGTAATCGTCTAACCTCTTTTTTGAGCAAGGAATTAACCGAATCCGGATTTAAAATATCTAAAATTTTTTCTACTGGTATAGAAATAAACGGAACGCTCAACGATTGTATCCGTTTGAATTTAGGCCTTCGCTGCGCCAGCCAGGTTTTGTATTCTCTCAAATCTTTTTCGTGTAACAACGCAGATGAATTGTATCAGATAGTTTCTCAAATTCAATGGGAATCTATTATTCCGAAAAATGGATATTTTTCAATTACCAGCAATGTGGATACTCCTTCCATCAATAATTCTTTATTTGCGAATGTAAAAGTAAAAGACGCCATTGCCGACCGTTTCAGAAATAAATTCAATGAACGTCCTGATTCGGGCCCTGAATTAGACAAAACCGTTATTAATTTATTTTGGAAAAATGATTTTGCAGAAATATTTCTGGATACATCCGGTGAAACTTTATCTAAACATGGTTATAGAAAAATTCCCGGAAAAGCGCCGATGATGGAATCACTTGCGGCAGCTACAATACTTGCTACAGACTGGAACTGCAAATCTCCTTTTATAAATCCAATGTGTGGTTCTTCGACATTAGCAATTGAAGCAGCAATGTTGGCCACTAACCGCTATCCGGGTTTATTCAGAGAGAATTATGGCTTTATGCACATCCTTGGTTTTGACCGGGAATTTTTTAAAAAGGAAAAACAGAGATTATCCAATGAAATAAAAGTTATTCAAGGTCTTAAAATCATTGCAACAGATATATCCGAAGACGCCATTCATATTTCAAAAATAAATGCAGGTGCGGCTGGTGTGGCAGATTTAATTGAATTCAACGTTTGTGATTTTGCTGATACGGATGTACCTCAAAATGAAAACGGAATTATCTTTTTCAATCCCGAATACGGGGAACGAATGGGTGATGAAATTGAATTGCAGGAAACTTATGCACGCATCGGAGATTTTATGAAGAAAAAATGCAAAGGATATACAGGATATGTTTTCACAGGCAACCTCAATCTGGCAAAAAAAATCGGGTTAAAACCAAAGCGCAGAATGGAGTTTTATAATGGTAAAATTGATTGTCGTTTATTGGAATATGAACTGTATTCCGGCAGCAGGAGAGATAAATAATAAAGCCTCGATTACACCAATGCATTTTTATGCAACCTGAAATCTTTTTACTGTATTACAAAATGAAATCTTTGACAGTAAACCAAGAAATAAGTCGAATTTGTATTTAATCGCTTCGGTGGTCTTTACCGACCATTCCCTAAATACAATATGACCATTCCCCAAACAGAATATTAATCAGAAAAGGAATTCATGCTATTCGTTCTTTTACTGAATGGAAATAGAAATCTTTTTATCTAAATGTAATGATTTGACACCAAGCGCCGTTTAAAAATCCCTATGTATTTGTGCAATTCGTGCCTGAAATTAGTGTTATTCAGGCCTCCAAAAAACGATTATTTTCAAAACAGAAATTATTTCTTTGATTGATTTATATTTGCAATCCTTACAAAAAAATTTCTCGCCTTTCAAGGCACCATTAAGTAACATGATATCTATTTCTCCTTTTAAAGCGTTGCGGCCAGAAGCGCAATTTGCCAAACAAGTGGCTTCCCGCCCCTACGATGTGCTGAGTACAAAAGAAGCGAAAGTAGAAGCTGAAGGAAACCCTTATTCGTTTCTCCACATTACCAAAAGCGAAATTGATCTTCCTTCCAATACGGACATACACAGCCAGGAAGTGTATCAAAAAGCTAAAGAAAATCTGGATGCATTTATCAGCCGGTCGGTACTTTTTCTTGAAAACAAGGCCTGCTACTACATTTACAGGTTGACGATGGATGATAAAACTCAAACCGGGCTCGTGTGTTGCAGTTCTGTGGTGGATTATGAAGAAGGGTTGATAAAAAAACACGAACTCACCAGGCCCGAAAAAGAACAGGACAGAATCAACCATATCAAAACAACCGGAGCACAAACAGGGAATGTCTTTCTTGCTTTTAGAGACGTAGATGAAATAAATGATATTCTGGAAAAAGGAACCGCAAAAAACCCGGTATATCATTTCATAGCAGACGATCAAATTGAGCATACCATTTGGGTTATCAGCGATGAGAAAATCATTGACCGGATTACCGAAATTTTTAAAACAGAAGTGGATTGTACTTACATTGCTGATGGCCACCATCGTGCAGCTTCTGCTGCTAAAGTGAAATATATTTTAGCAGATAATGAAGAAGCCGGCCATTTTCTTTCTACAATCTTTCCTGCTTCGCAATTAAAAATAATGGATTACAATCGCTTGGTAAAAGATTTGAATGGTTTATCTACAGAGGAATTTTTTGATAAAATCAATAAAAATTTTTCATTTACTAAAGTCTCAAAAGCCTTTGCCCCACAAGAACCGCATGAATTCGGTATGTACTTCCAGGGCGAATGGTATCAGCTTGCCGCGCTGGAAGGAAGTTATTCAACAGATCCGATTGGTATCCTCGATATTACTATTTTGCAAAACAATTTATTAGAACCGGTTCTCGGAATAAGAGATCAGCGTACAGATACCCGAATTGATTTTATTGGTGGTATCAGGGGTTTGAGCGAATTAGA
>JBQCFO010000310.1:0-5844 GCA_051959055.1 Ginsengibacter sp.
TATTTCTCCAGGAAAATGTGGATTTGAAAGAAGAATTTCTGATGATAAAAATGACCGTAAATTCTCCTGAAGAGGATGTGAAGCTTACTGACAAATCATTTTTATTAAAAAAAGAACCTTCTTTTATCAATGAAAATAATCATGAAGAAATTTTTGTCCTTTACCATGATAATGAACTTTCCGATGAACAAAAGATTGCAACAAAAAAATTTCTATCAGAAAATTTAAAATATGTAAGCGATTTTGAACTGATAGGAAAAGCAAAGCTTGTTCCTGAAAATTCAATCATTTATCCCAATAAAAAAGAATTGTTTAGAAAAGAAAAATCCGGTAAAGTGATTCCGGTGATTTTGTGGAGAACTATGGCAGCAGCTATTTTCATTGGTTTTGGTTTGTGGATTACTATCTATTATTCTTATACTAAAACAGAAAAAATGCTCCGGCTGTTGCTCAAATAAATAAAATAAAACAACCTGAGGATAAAGAAAAAGATATTGTTCCAAAACCAGTGACAGAAGAAAATGAAATTACTTCTTCAACAAAAACAACAAAAGTTGAAAAAACTGAAAAAGAAGAAGCACAAATTAAGAAGCGCTTTTTAAAAGAACAAAACACAAATGAGGTAGCTGCCATAAAACCAGATTTGAAAATAAAAAAACCAATTGTAAAAGAAGAAATTAAAGAAGCAAAACCGGATATTGAAAATCAAACAATTGCTATTACCAATCCGATAAAAAACGCTCCGGAACTTTTACAAAATCAAAAAAATCAGATAGCAGCAAATGAAGCAGGACGGGCAATAAATCAAATGGAACCGCAAATGCAAAACATGCAAGCTCACACAGTTTCTTATGTTCCTGATGTTTCTACCGATAACCAAAACTATGTTTTTTATGATGTACCGGCAGAAGAATTCAGAAAATCTAAAGTCGGTGGATTCATAAAAAAAGTAAGGCGGATTGTTGAAAGAAATAATCCGATAACGCGCATCTTTAACGGCGAAGAAGAACAGATGGCTTCAAAATAATTTATCAATATTTATCACTACTTATAAAATTTTAAAATGAAAAAGACAATTTTAATACTAAGCATGGTGTTTGCCGGAATGACTGGTTTTGCTCAAACGGATTCAGTAAAAGTTGAAAGAAAAGATGATACCATCCGGATTGGCGGCATGGTTATCCTGAAAAAAGGCACACCAAATGAAGAAAAAAGACGGGTAACGGTTACCGTAGGAAACAAACGCAAACAAACCAATTCTAATATCAGCACTTCTTCATTTATTGTTGATTTGGGATTTGCAAACTGGACAGATAAGACGAACTATGAGAAAGCAGGAAATAATGGTTATATCGTAAATAAACCCGGCTCACCTGATTTGACAGCGACTGATTTTAAATTAAAAACAGTGAAATCAGTGAATGTAAATATCTGGTTCTTTATGCAAAGAATGAACCTGATAAAACACTACTTAAACCTGAAATACGGTTTGGGAATTGAACTGAATAATTACCGTTTTAAATCAGATATCAGTTTTAATGAAGGTGGACCTAATCCATATAATTCTTTGCAAAACATCCCTCATGCTTTTGTGTTCAGAGATTCTATCAGCTTCTCAAAAAACAAGCTGGCAGCGGATTACGTGACTGTACCACTTATGCTAAACTTTAATACCAATCCAAATGATAATAAAAAAGGACTTAGTATCAGTGCAGGAGTAAGTATGGGTTATTTGTACAGCAGCCGCAATAAACAGGTAAGCCATGAAAGAGGAAAAGAAAAAAATCGCGGCGATTATGATTTGGAAAAATGGAAATTCTCTTACGTCGGCGAACTTGGCCTTGGACCGGTAAGATTATATGGCTCTTACAGTCCGAAATCAATTTTTCAAAATGATTTAAATTTCACACCTTACGCGGTTGGAATACGATTGAGTAATTGGTAAGCTTTCTTTCTCATGTGTTATGTATATTTTAAAACCTGCTTTCGACGAGCAGGTTTTTTTGATCAAAGCGAAAATAGAAATCGGAGATATTTGTTGGTTTGTTGAAGTTTATTTCATTTTTATGTCCGATATCTTTTTACAAAAGAGTACATATTGAAACCGTGGGTTAAAGCGGCTTCCTGTATTTCTGTTTTCATTTTTTCTTTATCCAAATTTTTCATTTTTTCATTCTGAATCAAAGCCCAGATTTTTTCTGTCAATAAATTTACCTTTTGTTCAGATTGATTATCAAACTGCCATTCATTTATTTTTTTATACAATTCCGCGATTCCTTCTTTTTCAGATGCAACGGTTTTTAAAATAGGAATCCGTTTTAAGATTTTATTGAAAACCGGGCTCAGCATTTGTTTCAGGCTGGAGTAAAAGTTCTGTGCTCCCGGACGGTCAAACTTATTTATTACAAAAATATCCGCAACTTCCATCAACCCTGCCTTCATATTTTGAATTACATCGCCACCTTCAGGAACGAGCATTACAATGGTAATATCTGCAAGTGCTGCAATATCTACTTCACTCTGGCCTACTCCAACCGTTTCAATAATAACATAATCAAAACCAGCGCTTTTCATCAGGTCTGAAATTTCTATAATTTTTGGATGCAATCCGCCAAGAGAACCTTTACTGGCAAGCGAACGGATAAAAACATCCGGATGATTATACCATTCGCTCATACGAATTCTGTCTCCCAGCAAAGCGCCTTTATTAAATGGAGAAGAAGGATCCACGCAAAGAACACCTACTTTCTTTTTATCCAAAATCATTTCACCAATTAAGGCATCGACTAAGGAGCTTTTACCTGCACCTGGCGCACCGGTAACACCAATTATTTTTGCGGACGAAGGCTGTAAATTCAACAACAACTCTTCATAATTATTTGATTCATTTTCTATAAAAGAAATAGAACGCGCCAAGGCACGAAAATCAGCAGGGGAAAAAGAACTTTTGCTTTCTGTATAACTAGATGAAAAACGATCCATGAAAATTTTGTAGTGAAATTGAATAGCAAAATTACGGCCGATATTTTTAAACTTGCTTACCTGTTCAAAGCAATCTAATTGATACTTCAAAATAGTGGAAAGAACATAAGGTAAAAGTTTGATTCATTTAGTACGCGGATTATTACTAAAGTTAATAAGGTTTTAATTATACCGTTTTAGAAATAGCAGGCAGGCAACATTATTACCTTAGTAACAGCATCGCAAAATCTCTAGTGCACCTTATTCCGTTATTTTCCATACAAAATAAGGAAGAACTATTTAAATTTATTGGATAATAAACTTTTGCCGCAAAATGCCTTGAACCCTGAGTTGTGTGGAATTTTTTTAAGCCTGAAAGGTTGATAGGATTGTAGAAATATACATTTCCAACATCTAAAATCCCGGAGGGATGACATTTCACCCTTTCAGGGTTTTAAAACCGGTTAGAATGCCTTGCAATAATTATTTTATCCGACTTAGGCGGATTTGAATACCTAATCTTCGTTAGCTTTCAAATGCATTTGCCTGGTATAATCATACGTCTTTCTGTGTCATCCTTTAAATTCAATTGAAAAAAAAATTCTCGGCGGAAGATTAAAACCTTGAAACATAAAATAAAAACAGAAATATGCTTTATTTATTTGTTTACTGCATTTTATATTAGTTAGCTTTTCGTGTATCCATCACCGTTATGTTCTATTTTTAAAAGCAATGCTTGCGAAATGATATCTGTATAAATACCTTAACTTTATTTACATTATTCATTCTTAAAATTTCATGTATGAAAATTGCCTTTCATGGCGCAGCCCGCACTGTTACCGGATCCAAACACCTTCTTACACTCTCCAACGGAAAAAAATATTTACTGGATTGCGGCATGTATCAAGGCATGGGAAAAGAAACCGATGAACTGAACCGTGACTTTGGTTTTAATCCTGCTGATATAAATTACATGATTCTTTCTCATGCGCATATTGATCATTGCGGACTGATTCCAAAGCTGATAAAAGACGGCTATAATGGAAAAGTATTTGCGACACCGGCAACAAAGGATCTGGCTGCGATTTTAATGGAGGATAGTGCTGGAATTCAGGAAAGCGACTTAAAATTTTTAAATAAAACCCGCGCTGCACAAGGAAAACCTTACATTTCACCCTTGTATGTAATGGAAGATGCACAACGAGCTGCCGAACATTTTGTAACTGTTGATTATGGCAAATGGTTTACCATTGATGAGAATGTGCAATTCATGTACCTGGATGCAGGACATATTATCGGCAGCGCTACGGTCCACTTAAAAATTACTGAGAATGGCAAAGAAACCCATCTTACTTTTTCTGGCGACCTGGGAAGATACCGGGATGTTATTTTGAAATCGCCCCAGGATTTTCCACAGGCTGATTACATCATTATGGAATCTACTTATGGAAACAAACTGCATGAAGAGATTACAGGCACTCCTGATAAATTGCTCGAATGGATTACAAAAACCTGTTTACAAAAAAAAGGAAAACTGATCATTCCCGCTTTCAGCGTGGGCCGCACGCAGGAAATACTTTATTTTTTGAATCAATTGGAAAATGAAAACCGCCTTCCTGATATTCCTTATTATGTAGATAGCCCGCTAAGCCTTGAAGCAACAGAAGTTGTTGAAAGCTATCCGGAAGATTTTAACAACCGCGTGCAAAAGTTATTGCAAACAGATCATGATCCTTTTCAGTTTAAAGGATTAAAATTTGTAAAATCAGTGGAAGAAAGTAAATCGCTGAACTATCGTACTGATCCGATGGTCATCATTTCTGCAAGCGGAATGGCGGAAGCAGGAAGGGTAAAACACCATATCAGCAACAATATTGAAAATAGCCGCAATTCTATTTTGTTAACCGGCTATTGCGAGCCAAATTCATTGGGAGGCCGGTTAAAACTGCATCCGAAAGAAGTCGGCATTTTTGGCCAGCCGCATGAAGTGCATGCAGAGATTGGCGAAATTCAAAGCATGAGTGCGCATGGCGATTATAATGATTTATGCCAATGGCTCGCGTGTCAGAATCCGAAAGAAGTAAAAAAATTATTTTTGGTTCATGGCGATTATGATGTACAACTTGATTTCAAAAACCGGCTCATCAGCAAAGGCTTTTTGGATGTGGAAATCCCTGCAAGGCATACAGAAGTTGGATTGGGGTGAAAAGCTTTTTAAGTTATGGTTATTACGTATTTCTAAAGTAAGCCAATGACTGATACTTAACGATTTTTGATTTGAAAGTGAAACAATCGGAACTTCCTCTTTGTGAATTCAGGCCAATTAAAGCGTCCGAAAAGTAAGGATGAAGAACAATAATGATCATTTTTCTAAAAAAAAATAAAACGCTCCTGCTCTTAATGACAGCAGAAAAAAAAATCACATTGAATGTATTTTCAGCCTCGCAGCAAACCAAGAAATAATTCAAATTTCTATTTCCTTTCCAAACAAAAACCCCGGTTAACTTTTCAGTTTCCGGGGAAATAAACCAAATAGTACGAACACAACAAGGAGTTTAAAGGCAAAGTTCAAGGTTCAATGTTCAATGTTGAAGGTTTCCGACTTTGAACTTTCAACTTTGAACCTTCAACAATTAATCCGGTTTCTTACCATCCAAAAAAGTATTGATGGTGCTTATTTCTGCTTTATTATTTTCATCCGAATTAACGGTATAATTGCTGTAAAAACTTTCGACATTGGCAATGGAATTATGTAATTCCATGTTGCGGCGAAGGTAAGCTGGAACAGACTCAAACTCATTGTTAGGATCCGCTGCGTTTACGTTAAAGGAAAGGTTCCTCAACTTTGCAATGCGTTCCATAGCCCGGCGCTTTTGTTCTCCT
>JBQCFO010000311.1:0-8526 GCA_051959055.1 Ginsengibacter sp.
CATGCTCTTGTCGCTGTTTTCGTGTACACAAAAAAAAGAAGAACCTCTTTTTCAATTGATGAACAATACAGGCATCAACTTCGACAATAAAGTAACAGACGGAAAATTGGAAAATAGTTTTCTTTTCCGCAATTTTTATAATGGCGGCGGCGTAGCTATTGGCGATTTGAATAACGATGGTTTAGCAGATGTGGTGCTTACTTCCAACATGGGTGAAAATAAAATCTATCTTAATAAAGGCGATTTTAAATTCGATGATGTTACTTCAAATTCCGGATTGCAACAGGATAGCATGTGGAGCACCGGTGTTACATTGGTTGACATTAATAATGACGGATGGCTCGATATTTTTGTTTGCAATTCAGGCCACATGACCAATGGCAACCGAAGGAATAAATTGTACATCAACAACCACAACATGACTTTTACGGAAGAGGCGCATAAGTATGGGCTAGACATTGTGGGATATACAACCCAGGTTTCTTTTTTCGATTATGATGGCGATGGGGATCTTGATTGTTTTATGATCAACAATAGCCCGATTCCCGTGAATACCTTGAACAACGCGAATCGCCGTGACCTTCCGGATTCACTATGGAATGTTGCGGATTTTTTAAAAGGCGGGGGCAATCATTTATACAGAAACGATAACGGACATTTTACGGAAGTAACGCAGCAGGCAGGCATTCATAGCAGCTTGATCAGTTTTGGTCTGGGAGTTTCGGTTGGCGATATCAATGGCGATGGCTGGCCGGATGTGTATGTTTCAAACGATTCATACGAAAGGGATTATTTATACATCAATCAAAAAAACGGAACTTTCAAAGATGAAACCGATGAATGGATCCAGCACATGAGCATGTCATCGATGGGCGCCGATATTGCAGATATAAATAATGATGGGTATCCTGAAATATTTACAACGGATATGCTTCCCGAAAATGATTACCGTCTGAAAACAATGGGATCTTTTGATAATATTGATTTATTCAATAATAAAGTAAAATCCGGTTTTTCTTACCAGTTTGTAAAAAATTGTTTGCAGTTAAATAATCAAAACGGGAAATTTATAGACATAGCTAATTTCAGCGGTGTTTCTGCTACAGACTGGAGTTGGGGAGCGTTGATGTTTGATGCGGATAACGATGGTTACAATGATATTTATGTTTGCAACGGTATTAACCGTGATGTTACCAATCTTGATTTCATGGATTTTTTTGCAAATGATGTAATTCAAAAGATGGTTCTCACAGGAAAGAAAGAAGGTGTGGATGAAGTGCTCAAAAAAATTCCACAAACACCAATGATTAATAAAGCATTTAGGAACCTTGGAAATTTAAAATTCGCTGATATTGGCGAATCCTGGGGATTTACCCAACCGTCCTATTCGAATGGTGCTGCTTATGGCGATCTCAACAATGATGGCGCTTTGGACCTAATCGTGAATAATGAAAACGGCCCTGCATTTGTTTATAAAAATAATTCCCGGGCCATAAACAAAAACCATTTTATCGGTTTGTTTTTAAAAGGAAAAGGCAAAAACACTTTTGCCATTGGAAGCATTATCAAGGTTTATACAAGCAATGAAATTCTCAGCCGTGAAGTAATTCCAAGCCGTGGTTTTCAATCTTCAGTTGATTACAAACAAATTATCGGTTTAGGCAAAAACACAAAAATTGATTCAATGATCATTATGTGGCCCGATCGCACGTTTTCAAAATATGAACATCCGCCAATAGATACTGTGTTGGTCATTCAACAACCGTCAACTAATAAATCCTATCCGGACACCATCAGTAAACAAACAAATAACCCGGTTTTTGATTCTGTAAAAAACAATTTTGAAAAGCACCAGGAAGACGAAAACATTGATTTCTATTATGAAAGAAATATCCCTGAGATGCTTTCACGGGAAGGGCCGAAAGCTGCCGTCGGCGATGTAAACGGCGATGGTCTTGATGATATTTATATCGGAGGAACAAAAGGACATCCGGGTCAGTTATACCTTCAGACAAAAACAGGAGAATTTATAAAAAAGAAAGAACCGGTTTTTGATCAATATTCCGACTTTGAAGATGATGCAGTTTTATTTTTTGATGCCGATAACGATGGCGATCTGGATTTGTATGTAGGTCCCGGAGGCAATAGTAACCAAACTTTCAGCCGCCAAATGCAAAGCCGTTTATACAAAAATGATGGTAAAGGAAACTTTACGATTGATGTGAATGCTTTTCCTGCAAACGGTATGAACACAGGTGTTGCAATCGCTTACGATTTTAATCATGATGGTTTTATAGATCTTTTTGTGGGCGGAAGAAATTACCCAAGAGAGTATGGGGTTTCCCCTTCAAGTTATCTTTATATAAATGATGGTAAAGGCCATTTTACCGATATTGCTAAAACAAAAAATCCGGATATTGCCAACATCGGAATGGTAACCGGAGCAGTGTGGGCCAATGTTACAGGCGATTCAACTAAAGACTTAGTTATAACTGGCGAATGGATGGCGCCAAGAATATTTTCATTTAATGGCGATCATTTTGTCGAAATAAAATCGAATCTTAATAATTTATCCGGTCTTTGGCAAACCGTTACTGCCGCTGATGTAAATGGCGATGGAAAAATGGATTTGATTTTTGGAAATATTGGTGAAAATTTTTATTTGCGGCCTGATTCGGCAAACCCGGTGAAATTATGGGTCAACGATTTCAATCAAAATGGCAGTCTGGATAAAATCCTTACCTATACCGTAGATGGGAGAGATGTTCCGGTTTTTCTTAAAAATGATATGCAGGATGAAATACCGGGTATCAAAAAACAAAACCTGAAGCATGAGGATTATGCAAAAAAATCAATCCAGCAGTTATTTCCGGAAGAGGTGATTAAAAAATGTACTGTAAAAACTTTTAATTATCCTTCTTCAATTGTGGCGATCAACGAGGGGAACGGAAATTTTAGGATTCAAAAATTGCCAGTGATGGCACAGCTTTCATCCGTAAATTCCATTCGTTATGTTGATGTAAATGAAGATGGGAAAAACGATTTGCTTATTGGTGGAAATTTATTCACCTTCCTTCCCCAGTTTGAAAGATTGGATGGAAGTTTTGGTGATGTTTTGTTAAACGATGGTAAAGGAAATTTTGATTGGGTAGCTCAAAAGAAAACCGGATTGAATGTAGAAGGAATGGTGAGAGATATTATAACAATACCTCAAAAAGATCGGACATATGTTTTGTTCCTGCGAAACAATGATTATCCTGTTTCGTATATTTTAAAAAATAACAAAAAGCCAATTGAAAAAAAACGCGTATCCAGATAACTTATGAAGCATCGAAATTCTTTTTTTTATTACAATGGATGGGAATATTCGTTCGTGGATTTAAAAGCTTTTATCCATCGTTTATGTACCCTAAAGGCATTGTCCCCGTTATGGAAATTTTCGTTTGCCGCTCTTAAAATTTTTATTCCAATAATATTATTCTTCCCGGCCTGCAAATCAAGATCAACTGTTCAGCCTGTATTTGAATTAATGGACGATTCAAAAACAGGATTGCATTTTGAAAATAAGCTAACACCGACCCAGCAATTTAATATTTTTAAGTATCTCTATTTTTATAACGGCGCAGGAATAGGTGCAGGTGATTTTAATAATGACGGAAAAATAGATTTATTTTTTGCATCAAACCAGGGCGCAAATAAATTATATCTCAACAAAGGAAATTTGCAATTTACTGATGTCACAGTTGAAGCAAAAATTCCCAATGATGGCGGCTGGTCAACGGGTGTTTCTGTAGTCGATATCAACAACGATGGTTTGCTGGATATTTATATTTGCCGGGTTGGAAATTATGAGACTTTACACAGCCACAATCAATTGCTTATTTGCCAGGGAATAGATAAAAATGGCGTTCCATATTATAAAGATGAAGCTCATGAATATGGTTTGGATTTTTCTGGATTCAGTACACAGGCAGTCTTTTTGATTATGATGGCGACGGCGATCTGGATATGTATCTGATGAATCATACTGTCCATCAGAATGGTACTTTTGGTATCAGGGAGAAATTGCTGGCTACCAAAAATCCGTATTCGGGTGACAGGTTGTACAGAAATAATGGCAACAATACTTTTAGTGATGTAACAGAACAATCCGGAATTCATAGTTCTGTTTTAGGTTATGGATTAGGTATTTGCGTTTCAGATATTAATCTCGATGGATGGCCGGATATCTACGTTGGTAACGACTTTCATGAAAATGATTATCTCTACATTAATCAAAAAAACGGAACTTTCAAAGATGATTTGAACAGCGAAATGATGCATACCAGCCAGTTTACCATGGGTGTGGATGTAGCTGATTTGAACAACGATGGCTATCCTGAAATTATTACAATGGACATGCTTCCGTCAGATTCGAAAATTTTAAAAAGCTCATTAGGTGAAGACGAATACGATCTGTTTTATGAGAAACTTTCATACGGATATAATTATCAATACACGAGAAATAATCTGCAGTTTAATCGTCGCAATGGAATGTTTAGTGAAATCGGTTTATACTCTGGTGTATATGCTACAGATTGGTCGTGGGCGCCTTTGCTGATGGATTTTGATAACGATGGTTTGAAAGATCTTTTTGTTTCCAATGGAATTTCAAAAAGATTAAACGACATTGATTACATCAATTATGTTTCCGGTGATGAATTGCAGGCAAAAATGCGTTCCAATAAATTGGATAATAATGATATGGCGCTGATTGATAAATTTCCCCAAACAAAAATTCCCAATCGCTTTTTTAAGAATGATGGAGATATGGCTTTTCAGGATATTGACGATGAAGTAAATGGTAATAAATCTTCTTATTCGAACGGAGCAATCTATGCGGATTTAGATAATGATGGAGATTTGGATGTCGTTACCAATAATATTGATCAGCCCGCTTTTTTATATAGAAATACTACGAATGATAAAACGGTAAAACCTTATATTGACCTGAAATTAAAAGGTTCTGAAAAAAACATAAATGCACTTGGCGCCAAAGTGATTTTATTTGCAAACGGAGGAATCAGGACATATGAAAATTACCCGGCGCGTGGTTTTCTGTCAAGCATGCAAATTCCCATCCACATTGGATTAGATAAAACAAAAGTGGATTCAATTTTAGTCGTATGGCCGGATAATTCTTACCAGAAAATTGAATATAAAATCGATTCTCTCATAAAAATTAATTATCAAAAAAATCTTCCGAAGTTTGATTATACGACCATTACTTCTCATTGGAAAAACCCGACAAAGCCAATGCTGGATATTACTGATAAAACAGGCCTTTTATACAAACATGAATAAAATGCTTTACAGGAATTTAACCGCGAACCATTGCTGCCTCACATGCTTTCTACTGAAGGGCCGGCGCTTACTGTCGGCGATATAAATAATGATGGATTAGAGGATGTTTTTATTGGTTCATCAAAATGGAAAAAGCCTGCTGTTTTCCTTCAACAGCCAAATGGGAAATTTATAAAAAAAGAAGAGCCTGATCTGGATAAAGACAGCACTTATGAAGATGTAAGCGCTTGTTTTACGGACCTAAATAATGATGGGTTTCCTGATCTGGTAGTAGCAAGTGGAGGCAACGAATTTTATGGTAAAGATCGCAACCTTACTCCCCGGGTTTATCTCAATGATGGCAAAGCAAATTTTCATAAACTGGATAACGCGTTTGATAGTTTATTTATGAATGCTTCGTGTGTGGTTCCTTATGATTTTAATGGTGATGGCAAAATGGATTTGTTTATTGGGGGACGATCGGTGCCATGGAATTATGGACAAATTCCTCAATCTTATTTATTGCAAAATGATGGCACGGGAAAGTTTACAGATGTAACTGAAAAATATGCCAGAGGCTTGTCACATATAGGTTTTGTAACATCTGCATTATGGTTCGATATAGATAAAGACGGCGATAAAGATTTGATTCTTACTTTAGAATGGGGCGGTATTGTTGCATTTATTAACAATCACGGAACTTTTACCAAAAAAATATTAACTGATAAAAAAGGCTGGTGGAATTTTGTGTTGCCGGTAGATTTGAATAATGACGGACACATAGATTTAATTGCAGGAAATCTTGGATTAAACAGTCGTTTAAAAGCTACTGAAAATGAACCGGTACGTATGTATTACAACGACTTTGATGATAATGGGAAAAAGGAACAGGTATTGACATATTATTTAGATGGAAAAGAAATTGAATTTGCAAACAAAGGTGAATTGGAAAAACAAATTCCTGTTATTAAAAAAAGATTTTTATACGCTCAGGATTTTGCAAAAGCACCTTTGAAAGACATTTTTACCAAAGAAAAATTAGAAAGCGCTGATACTTTAACAGCCAATTATTTTTCAAATGCCATTTTAATAAACGATGGTAAACTAAATTTCTCGGTGCAGGCAATGCCTTGGCAGGCGCAGCTTTCACCCTATAAGTCGGCGGTGATTGTTGATGCAAACGGCGATAATTTACCCGATATATTCATAGCAGGAAACTATTATGAAAACAATATTCAAATGGGCAGATATGATGCCGATTTTGGAACAATCCTCGTAAATAAAGGCCAGGGAAAATTTGAAGCAGAAACAATTAATGGACTAACAATAAAAGGACAGGTACGCCACATCGGTGAAATCAATATTGGTAAAAAGAAAGCCTATATTCTTGCAAGAAATAATGATAGTACTATGGTAATTGAGTTCAGGTAGTGAATTAATTATTCAATTACTGTATTATTCAATTATTTTGTTTACATAGTTTAGGTAGTTTTAGAAAAGGAATTGGCTTTATTTATTGCTTTGCCGGATTCAAAATTTTGAATGCCAAAAGATTCGCAAATACACTTGATACCTCATACCTCATACCTGCTACGGCACCGGCGTATAAATATTCGTAATCCATTTTGTTGTATCTGGTTCTTTGCTTCTGTCCGTTACCAGCGATTCAAAGGGAATGGCCATTGCGGTTTTTTGATAATCGCTGATAAAAACTTTCATTTGGTGCAACGCTTCTTCCACCGTTTTATCTCCGCCTTTTACTTCTGCTGTCAAAACTTTCCATGGCACAAAACGGCTGAAAGATATTTGACCATTTCCCGCAAGTTCTTTATTGACGGGAATAGCCACCATCGCTTCGAATGTAGAATCTTCCAGTTTTTTTACATGAAGCATCGGAAAATTATTTTCTTTAGCTCTTTGTGAAGCAATATATTTTTTTAAATTTCCAATCAGCATATAAATTTCATCTGTTGTCGGATATGTTGATGAAATTTTTTTTGTAAGAACCATTGTAGAATCTTTCGACATAATTACATGCAGATTGATGCCATAAATATTTTTTTTATTCTCTAAAAATATCCGAAGCCTTGCAAGAATTTCAGACATGTTATTATTAAGGTTCTCAGCCTCATTATATTTTAATATTCTTGAAACGGGATTGAAACCAGTTGGAAGCTGGCATTTCCAGATTACCACAACAGAATCAATATTCAGTTTGATGATATTTATTTTACTCTCGATTTTCGCATGCTCATCACCAATGGGAACTTCAATTGCATTATAAAATTTTTCGGATAAATGATAACTGTATCCTTTATAAAAAAATAAGTGTGATGTATCAGTTTTTTTATTTGAAGAACTATCTTTCGGCCACCACTTATACCAGGTTTTTTCATTGCTCAAAACCCTGAAAGCCCCGTTCACATTACAGTTGATGTATTCAACTTTTGAAATTTCCAATTTCGACGGAATAATAATATAAACAAAGGCCAGTAATAAAATGCAAATGGAAATAAAAATGATCAGCAACTTTTTCATTTAGTACCAGATAATATTATGATGCAAAATAATCAAAGGAAGTTTATCGTGAGAATATGTTTTACATGTCTTTTTTAATTTAAAGAAAAAGCTCACTTTTATCAGAACGTATAGGAACTTTCGTTTCTTATTTAAATAAGAAAACACTTTATTTGTTTCTTTACTGCCCTACAGGTAAAAAATTGTTTTGCTAAAAAGTAGAAGCATCACATAAAAAAACCTCAAAGATTTCTACATCTCTGAGGTTTTTAAAAAAAGAAATTTAGATTATTTACGGTTTGTGCGGCTGGACCAGGCAGTTTTACTACGATCGTGACGCTATCGTGGGCGCCCTGAACGACGGCCTTGTCACGTTTTAATTAATTTGTATTGACCATATTATTATCTTCAACTCTTCCGCCACATATAAACCTCTTTGCGTAATAATGATCGTCGAGGCTGCTTATCGTGACTCCATGCGTCGAGGCATGAAGAAAATAATCATTCTCGAGGTAAACGCCCACATGTGAAACACCGCCGCGGGTATTAAAAAATACGAGGTCGCCTTCCTGTAATTCATCTTTGTCAATATGATCGGTAGCCTCATATTGCTGACGGGCGGTTCTGGGAAGATTAAATCCATAAACCGCGAGCAAAAGAGCACCGGTAAGGGCGCTGCAGTCAATG
>JBQCFO010000312.1:0-4459 GCA_051959055.1 Ginsengibacter sp.
TCACGAACGTATTTATCAAATTCTTCCTCCGATTTATCTGATATTTCATAATCCAGAACACTTCCATTTTTATGCGATCGTGAAGCAAAAGTGAGCATGCCCATCTTCACATCAATATCAACCAGCGGCATCCACATGGTACTCGTTTTATCTGTATCAAGCGGCCAGTAATATTGGGCCTGGTGCCATGGCGTGTGTCCACCGCCCGGTTCTTTAAACAATGCCTGATCGTGGTAAATACGCACATTTTCAACTCCCAAAAGATCGGCAGCAACCCTGGCAAGACGCTTCGATAATACAATCTTTTTTACATCTACATCGTTTTGCCAAAGATTTTTAATCTGCAAAAAAGCTTTGCCGTAAGTATCGCGGTCTTCCATCTTTCGTTTTTCTGTATTAAATTTTTCTACGGCGCCGGCGATGATGTTGCGTGAAGCGGCTACTTCATCTTCAGATAATAGTCCGCGAATAAGCGTGTGTCCCTTTTCCCTGAATTCATTGATTTGCTGATCAGGAATTTTTATGGGCTCATCAAGGCTGGATAAAGTGAATTGTTCTGTATTCATAATAAATGTTTTTAAAGACAGTAAACAAACAAACTAAGTTGCTATTCTGGAATCTTCTTTACTATTTTAGTCTCAATCCTGCTCTTTGAAATGCTGAACGAATTGATACTTGGCTGCCGCCTCTTCTTTTACTTTCATCTGCTGCTTCCATAAATGCATAGATCTCTAAAGTTTCCTGCTTACTTACCGGTGCTATACCTGTTTGAAAAAATTTAATAATTTCTATCAACAGCGGCTTATATCCTTCCCACTGTCCAAGAACTGAATTTGCCTTTTCACCAAATACAGTTCCGCCAAAATCAGGTTTTCCCCAGCGCATTCCCCTGAACGAGCCTATTCGTCCGTCTTTCCATGTCCCGATAACTATATCCGTTTTTTCGCTATAAACCCTGGATACCTTTTCACAGCCCGTACCCATCACTGTATATAATAATTCCACTCCATGAATGCCATACCAAAAGAGGTCAGGATGCGTTTTTTCAATAGTTGCCGGGCTGTAAGTATCAGCGCCCAATACGTTACCTATTTTCCCTTCCTTAATTTCCTTTGCCGCGGGAATAAATCTTAAAGAAGAAGATGAAAATATATCTACATGATAATCACTGGCAGCATCAAATATTTTTATTACATCGGCCAAAGAAGTTGCAAGAGGCTTATCAATAAACATTCTTTTACCCGCTTTTAAAACCTGCAGAGCCTGCTCCAAATGAAGACGTCCATCATTTGTTTCGAGCAGCACTACATCCACTTTTGTTAATAATTCAGCAATAGAACTTACAATTTCGACGCCCAGGCTTTTTACTTTTTCCGTATAATCTTTTATTCTCTCTACACTGCTTCGAATATCATTGCTTCCTTTAGGATATGCCGCAACCACTTTAAATTCTGCAAACGCTTCATCTGCCAAAGAATCATTAAGCGCGGCAGTGAAAGCTACACTGTGAGAAGTATCCAGCCCGATAATCCCTATTCGTTTACCAGGTTTCACATCCTTTGTCAGTTTTGAAAACCTGCTTGTTCCGAATGCGGAATTTCCGCTTTTACTTATGCCTAAAGCGACTCCTGCCAATGTAGTATCCCTGATGAATTTCCGCCGGTTATATGAGTGTCCCATACATTATCGTTTTTAATTATTCCAATGCAAATGCAACATAACTATCCCCTGATGGAGTATCCAATTTTCCACCACCGCACGCAATAACCAGGTATTGCTTTCCATTTATTTCATATGTTGAAGGAGTAGCAAATCCAGCCGCGGGAAGTGATGTCTCCCAAAGTAGCTTGCCGGTTCTCTTATTAAAAGCCCGCAGTTTCCCGTCTGATGTTGCAGCGATGAAAAGTAATCCTCCTTTCGTAACAACAGCCCCTCCATAGTTTTCTGTCCCCGTTACCGGAATCCCTTTTTTAGTCAATTCTGCATATTCTCCCAAAGGATTGTGCCACATGGTTTCTCCTGTATTCAGATCTATTGCCGTTAAAGTTCCCCACGGAGGCTGGTTTGCAGGATATCCTTCAGGCGTACGCAGTTTGTTATAACCCGTCATTGTGTAAGGGACAAAAGGCGATTTTTTTGTTTTGCTGATCACCTCCTTATTGTCAGAAGCTATAAACTGATTTTTTCCTTCTTTTTTTAAATCAAGGAGAAATGTAAGCAGTGCTTTTTTATCATTATCTGAAATTTGTTTAACTGAGGGCATCATGCGTCGCCCGTTATTGATGATCTCCGATACCTGAGCAACTGTATATTTTTTATTGATGTTTTGTAGTGCTGGATAGCTTGCGCCCCCTTCTCTGTTTTTACCGTGACATGACATACAATTGTTGATATACACCGTCCTGCCATGCTCAGCCACCGTTTCCTGTAATTCTTTTGTTTCTGCATCTGCCTTAACCATCGTTAGTATCCACGGAACCTGGTTGGCATTTACATACAAATACCCGGTAGCAGGATCATAAGCTGCCCCACCCCATTCTCCGCCTCCATCAAAGCCAGGCAGAAGAACTGTCCCTTTTTCAGACGGTGGTAAAAACATGTTGCCGCTTTGTAATTCAGCTATTCTTTTTCGTATTGAATCCTGTGATGATTGGGGAACCAAAGTATTAATATCCGCTTCTGAGAAGGATTGTAATGCAAAGGATTTTGGCAGTTCAGGTATCGGTTGTGTAGGCCATGGTTTTTCTCCGACAAGTGTTGAACTATCCGGCACCGGCATTTCATTAACCGGGAACAAAGGCTTTCCATTGTCTCTGTCTAAAACGAAAACATAGCCTGTTTTCGTGATCTGTGCTACTGCATCAATTCGTTTTCCATTGCGGGTAACAGTTACCAGGTTCGGTGGCGCCGGAAGATCCCGGTCCCATAGATCGTGGTGAATGGTTTGAAAATGCCAGATGTATTTTCCGGTTGCTGCATCAAGTGCGACAACACAATTTGCAAACAAATTTTTCCCTTTACGAAATCCACCATAAAAGTCGAAGGTCGGGGAACCGGTAGCAATGTAAACAACTCCGCGTTTTTCATCAAGGCTCATTCCTGCCCAGCAGTTAGCGCCTCCGGTGTATTTCCAGGCATCTTTATTTCCCCAGGTATCATATCCAAATTCTCCCGGATGTGGAATCGCATGAAATATCCATTTTCTTTTTCCGGTGTGAACTTCATAAGCACGAATATGGCCGGGAGCTGCATCGCCCCCTTCTGCAACCCGTGTTCCCATTATCAAAAGGTCTTTGTAGATAATACCCGGAGAAGTGGAGACAACATACAGATCTTTCACATCACGGTCCAATCCGTCATGAAGATCAACTCTTCCCTCGTTGCCAAAAGAAGAAATTAATTTTCCGGTCATTGCATCCACGGCATAAAGGAATGAACCTGCGGTGTAAAAAACTCGTTTATCATTTCCATCCGACCAATAGGTAACACCGCGGTTTACATTTACTTCCACTTTTGTTTTTGCAGTATCGGCAAACGGATCAAAAATCCATATTGGCTTTCCTGTAGCAGCGTTTAGAGCAAAAAGCTTTAACTGCGGAGAAGTGCCATACAAAACATCTCCAACGATAATAGGATTGCATTGTATTTGTTGCTTTACTGCACTGTTGGTATCCCCGGTTCGATAGATCCACGCCACTTTTAATCGTTGCACATTGTTGGTGTCAATCTCATGAAGGGAAGAGTAATGGCTTACTGATTTATCTCCCAGATAACTGCTCCAGGTATCATATTTATTTTCAGAATACAGGCTACAGCTATAAAAAGATAGCAATATCAGAAGATAGAAAAGGCAATGCTTTTGACAGTTGATGAACATAGTATTTTAATTATTCTAATTCTCTTTCATTTTTTTAGAAAAGTTTATTTCTCTTTGCCCGATTGCAATCTCACCTCCTTCACTTCATCCTCCGTAATTCTCTGTGAATTATTACTCCAGTGGATACGGATATAACTAAGCGTTTCTGCGATATCTTTATCGCTGAGAAAACCAAATGAAGGCATTGCTTCATGGCTTTGCTGCTGGCCTTTATCCGAGGGCTTTATCCCATTTAATAAGATTTTTATTAACGCCGTTTTATTCCCATTTACTTTTGGGGAACCGTTCAAGGCGGGAAAGGTACCCGCAACACCGTTTCCATCTTCTTTATGACAGGAAATGCAATATTGACTGTAAATGGTTTGGCTTTTTACAGCAGTTTGATGTGTTGCAGTATCTCTGACCTTAAAATTATCACCATCTTTTATTTTAAATATCTTAATAAGCCGGTCATCATTTTGTTTTGGAAAACCCTCCGGCGGGTTCCAGTCGCGGTTGCTGGTTGAAACATAAACGTCACCTGCAGGAGAAATACATAAATCGCGAAGGCGCCCATAGGCCTTATCCAGGTAAACCTGCTCA
>JBQCFO010000313.1:0-3135 GCA_051959055.1 Ginsengibacter sp.
ATCCGCTGGTAGAAAACTCATGGCCTTTTACAATATTATTTTCACCGCAAACAGAATCTTTTGTAAAAAATAACCCGGCATACATTTGCGCTGTGTAATAATTAAAATTACCCTCAGTATCAAACATATCGCCGGCAACGGCTTGATTTAGTATTTCCATTTTACGGCAATTACCGGTGCGTATCTGTTTTGTTTTGCTTCGCAACGAAGCCAAAATGTTCCCTTTTTTATCCAGCATACGGATATCATTCAAAGCAGAATACCCTATGATGCGCAAATTGCGAAATGCCTTATAAAAAGTAGTATCGTTTTTTATTCTTTCAATAAAAGAAGGAACATCTAATTTATGATTGACAACAATTTCAGAAAGCGTGATATAATTTTCATCAACCTTTACGGTAGTATCTTTTTTCTTTTGTGCAAAAAGAAATGAAGAAAGAATCAACAGAACAGAAAGCGCGAAAATCTTTTGTGTCATAATTAGCTGATTCGCTAATTAGCTAATCAGCTAATTATTAAAAGACATCCGGTAATCCACTGAAACTTTTCCTTTCGAAATGTCATTTAGCTTGCGCTTCAATAAACTTTTCTTCAAGGGTTTTAAATAATCAATAAACAATTTGCCTTCAATGTGATCGTATTCGTGAAGAATCACACGGGCGGTAATCCCATTGAAGGTTTTGGTATGCTCCACAAAATTTTCATCCTGAAAATGAATGGTAACCGTTTCTTTTCTCAAAATATCTTCTCTTATTTTTGGAATGCTCAGGCAACCTTCATTGTAAGGCCATTCTTCACCGTCAGTTTCTTTAATTTTTGCATTGATAAAAACACCTTTATAACCCTCATCGCCAGGGTAATCATCTTTTTCGTCTTCTTCCAGGTTGTCCAGAATTTGAATGCTGTCTATTACAAACAAACGAATATCCTTATTTACCTGTGGAGCTGCCAAACCCACACCCCTGCTATTGTACATGGGTTCCCACATATCTGCGATTAATTTTGACAAACCAGGATAATCAGGTGAAATTTCAATTCCCACTTTTCTTAAAACCGGGTTGCCATAAGCTACTATAGGAAGAACCATAATTAATTATTGAATTATGAAATTTGAATGCGAATTTACACGATTTCAGTAAGTTTTGTCTTCCGTTCTGTTTGTAAAAACAGTAAAAAACACAAATTTTTAATAAAAAACCCGTAATTAAGTTTTGCTTCTGAGAAGTCCTTTGAACAGTGAATAAACACTTACGCCGCGTTTAGGTCGGAATACCAGGGATTCCTATCTTTCTTCGCTTATTATTTCCATTGTTTTCGCATCCTTCATGCCATGGAAAAATTTATTCAAAACGGATTGAAAAACAGGATTGGCATCAGGCAATAAAGAAAATAATGTCATGGAGGATTGTAGTTTTAAATCATCGGGGCTGCCAAATATCTGATGTGCATTATTCGCATTCAACTTAAGCAATTCATTGCAAATCTGAATCAGCCTTGGGCCTAAAACCTGGTCATTTAAAAACGCCTCCGCCTCCCGGGTGTTTTTAATAGAATAAAACCTCGAAATTTCGCTAAACCCTAATCCATGAATCTGAGGGAAAATATACCACATCCAATGGGATTGTTTGCGTCCATTTTTTATTTCAGATAAAGCAACAGCATAATCCATTTTCTGGGCGTCGATAAACCTGCTGAGATTGTTTTGCAGAGACATTCAATTTTATTTTACATCGAATTTAAATATTATCCCAGTAAACAAAGATTTATGGCAAATTCTTATTTTCCCAAAACATTTTGGTTCTTCCTTATTTACCGGGGGTCTTATTAATCTTAGCAATAATCCTGCCTTCTAAATGAATCAAACCAAGTTGACTTGTCTTCTTTATATTCTTTTGTTTCCACTATTTCTGACTAAGCAAACATTATTTTTCAAAAAAAAACCGGCAATTCTTCATTACCGGTTTTAAAATTATTAAGACTTATAAATCTATTTCGAATGCACCAATTTTGCTTTTGGTGTTTTCTTTTTATCGGATCTGATGCGTGCTGCTCCCAATGGTTTGTCTTTTGCAAACTCAATCAAAATCGGCGCTGCAACAAATATAGAAGAATATGTACCGGTTACGACACCTATCAGCATTGCAAATGAAAATCCGCGGGTTACTTCGCCGCCAAAAATAAATAATGCGAGCAACGTAATAAAGACGGTTACAGATGTCATAATCGTTCTGCTCAAAGTATCATTGATGGCGCGGTTGATAATAGATTCTTTAGATGCTCCTTTCATGTTGTGGCTGTCTTCACGAATTCTGTCAAATACAATTACGGTATCATTCATCGAGAAACCAACCACCGTCAAAATCGCTGCAATAAAATGCTGATCAATCTCCAATGGGAATGGAACGATGTTTTTAAAGAACGAGAACACGGCCAATGCCACAAATACGTCGTGCAACAAAGAAATGATTGTTCCCACAGAATATCTCCAGTCGCGGAATCGCAGGAAGATATAAATAATGATCGCGATGATCGCAAAAATTACCGCTTTAATGGCTCCGTTCTCAAGATCTTTTGAGATTACCGGCTGCACCACCTGTGAACTTTGTATGTTATTTTTTACAAATTCAGCTGCCGTCAGATTTGGAGGCAACTGAGATTTTAATCCCTGGTACAATCTCGCTTCCACCGCACTATCGGCATTATTTACACCTTTCAGATAAGAAGTGGTAATGTTGAGGTGCTTGTTGTCCCCTACTGTTTTGATTACCGGATAATCGCCATCAAAAGCTTCGTGTAATGGATTGCTTATTGCGTCTCTATCCACGTTGTGATCAAACTGAACAGTATAACTTCTACCTCCTTTGAATTCCACACCTTTTTCAAAACCATTGAAAAATGAACCAATACCAAAGATGAGTACTACAACAGAAATAGCATAAGCTACTTTCCGGTATTCAATAAATTTATAACTGGCGTGCTGAAATATCTTCTTAGAGAATTTGGTAAAATAAATGAAATGCCTGTCTTTTTTACTCATCCATAAATCAGTAATCAATCTTGAAATTAAGATTCCGCAGAAAAGTGAAAGTGAAATACCGAGCATCTGTGTGGTTGCAAAACCAAGTACGGGGCCTA
>JBQCFO010000314.1:0-3963 GCA_051959055.1 Ginsengibacter sp.
TATAACATGTATGCGGGGATCTACGCTATAAATAATAGCACAATTAAAAGAAGCATGAACACGATTATAATCCCCACCAGGACCATCTGCCAGTTCTTCATTGTTTAATGTTTAAATTGATGATCTGGAAAAATCCCGTAATTATGATTCGATAAGATTCTTATGTAAAGTTGGCATTATTTTCAAATACCATCATTTAATTTTCTTCGTCCCGCCATGACGTTCTAAGAGGCAATGACATTCTAAATGATACGAATGCTCCAGAGTCATTTGTTTTTTAATGTTGAGATTGCCACGCGACGACTTTAAACAGACAAACAGGGGAGAATCTTGTATAAGTATAGATTCAACGGGCAGCAAATAATTCTACAAAAAAAGTTAGAAACCAATAAAAAAGCCTTTTAGGTTATAGATATAAAACTGTAAAAAGTTTACTCAATTTATAAATGAAAATGGTATATAAATTGTGGCAATAATTTTTACGTCAAAGAAAAATTAAGATCGATTGCTAAAACGAATGAGACAAATTATTGTAAGTATAAAGTTTATTATATATCCTGATTAAACCGTCCGGCTGCCTCTCACCTTTAGAAAAAGTAATTAATACCCCCGTTCAAACATTCTTTAAAATAGCTCTGTAACCATTTGAAATGAAAATCCATTTTTCATGAAACTCACTTACACCTATTTCTTAATTATTAAAACTTTTAACCAATGAAAAAAAAATTTACAACAAGTAAATTGGAAATTTTTTTTGCGGTTGCTTCAGCATTTCTTTTTTCAGTTATACTTATGTCTTCAAGCCATAGAGAGGCTCCAATGATTGCCAATGATCCATTGGCAGACAATACGGATTTGTATGCTTTCAAAAGCCCCACCAATCCTAATAAAATTGTCATTATTGCCAATTATATACCTGGACAATTGCCCAATGGCGGCCCCAATTATTATTCGTTTGGAGAAAATATCCGGTATGAAATCCACATTGATAATGACGTGAACACAAAAGGCGATGATATTGTTTACCGTTTTACTTTTCACAAAACAAATGAAGACCCCACTACTTTCTTCAACATCAGGTTAGGAAAAGAAAACCTGAAAACAACTTATACTTTGGAAAGAAGTATGGATGGTGGTAGAAGATGGGAAGGCGTTTTATCTGGCCGCAATCTGATGAACAGCTCCGATTGGAATAGGGAAGAGGATTGGGAGCACAAAAAATTCAATACAATCCTTACCCATGGGATTGTGCCGCCATACAACATCGGAGAAAGATCTATAAGCTCACCAGTCGGATTAAATGCACCCGACTATAATTCTCTTATAGAAAAGGCGATTGCAACCACTAATACAGGTGAAAGGGTTTTTGCAGGTACCGCAGATGACCCCTTCTTTGTTGACCTGGGTGGTATTTTTGATCTGGGAGACGCTCCACGCCAGGGGCCTACCCATTCTGAAGATGCATTGAAGTGTAAGAACGTTTCTGTCCTGGCATTGGAGATTGATATTTCCACCTTGCAAAAAGATCACAAACCATTGTGGAAGGCAAAAAACATTTTAGATCCTGATTATGTAATTGGCGTTTGGGCGTCTGCCAGCAGGCAACAGATAAGAACATTGAACGGCAATGGTACTGAATCAAATTTTGGACGCTGGGTGCAGGTTTCGAGGCTTGGAATGCCATTAACCAATGAAGCCGTAATTCCTATTGGTTATAAAGATTACTGGAATAGTCTGACACCGTATGAAGATCTTTCCAAACTCAGGTTATTTGGAAATTTCTTTTATAATCCCGAACTGGCATTGTATATGGATGATGCTCAATTTGGAGCTGCCATTCCTGCATTCTCTGCATTAAGGATTCAAAGGAATTCATTAGGAGCATTCGATTTTGGCAACACCCATGATGGTTTATTCCCTTTAAAAGGTACTGCCGCTGTTGCAGGTACAGCTTTGGATGATGCTGTTTTTGGGAATTTGCTATTACCCGGCCCCGGAAAACCCCGTTCCGTTGATCTCTATCCCATTTTTAATACGGGTGTACCTAATCTGAGCCCTTACCAGTTAGCGACCGGTAAGGGTGGAAATCCATTGGCTGCCGGAAAGCCATTTATCAATAATTTTTTACCGAATGGTGGTGACATGTTGCGTTTGAATATGGCAGTTCCGGTTACTGACCGCACGTCCCCTGATTTTAGTTCCGACGGATTGATACAAACTGCGGTTTTAGGGTTAACAGATCCAAGATTCAATACGAATACCAACCTTGAGTTTATTCCAAATATGGATGGATTCCCTAACGGAAGAAGGCTGGAAGATGATGTTACGCGGATAGAATTACAATCGGTGGGTGGCGTTGTATTGGCTGCCCTTGGCTTGTGGTATGATGATTTTACACCTGGTGGAAGCCCTGTAACGCCGGATTTGCTGAAGGTGGTAACGTACAGCACTGGTGTAAATGCAAATGATACTACTTTTAAAACATCGTTTCCCTTTGTGCAAACTCCATGGTCAGGAACACACAATTGCAGTTGCGCAACTCCTTCTCCTGCGCCTGATGTATCTATGAAAAGTAATGGTCCTTCAACTATGCAACCGCTTGGTTTTGCTTCTCCCGGTATTGAAATAGCAACGGACCCTAACCCCATGAGTAGCAGCAATACATTACGTTATCATGTGGCGGTGCCCTCACAGGTTACTATTATGCTATATGATGCTGTTGGCAAGCCGGTCAAAGTTTTGGTAAATAAAAAAGTGCAGGCCGGAACTTATACTTTACGGTGGGATCTAAATGGCATGGCTAAAGGTTCTTACTTTATTTCCGGAAGCAGGGATGGTGGAAGTAAACAAACACTCACAGTTATTAAAGAATAATTCATTCTTATATTATAAGTCCGTGGTGAAAACTGCGGACTTACTTTCTGTAACCTTAATACTTTACAATAATTACATCATGAAAAAGGAATCTATTTATAGGTTATTGATAGTGTTCTTTTTTTGTATGGCAGCGTTTGTGGTTATACTTTATAACATTCGCCAGTCAAAATTAAAAAATGCCACTTACCCTCTTTTAGAAAGAAAAGGCATATCTGCTACTTCTGTGGAATGGCAGGGAAATAAAACGACCGCGCAAAGACTGATTGACAATTTAAAGTACAATCCAAAAGATACCAAATCAGCCATAGCTTTATCCGGTTTATACATACAGGAAGGCAGGATCACAGGCAACTATGTATACTATGATGCGGCGGCAATGAAATATATTAATGCGGTACTTGATGAGGCGCCTGATAATTTTGAAGCACTAACATTAAAAGCATTGCTCTACATGTCTCAACATCATTTTGCTGAAGGGCTTACCATTGCTGAAAAAGCGCAAACAATTAACCCTTATAATTCTTTAATATACGGGTTGCTTGTAGATGGAAACGTAGAGATGGGCAATTATAAACTTGCTGTAGAAAATTCTGACAAGATGGATTCCATCCGGCCGGATATCCGTTCTTATTCCCGTATATCATATTTGCGTGAAATATACGGAGATTATCCCGGGGCGATTGAGGCAATGAAACTCGCAGTAAGCGCCGGAGGCGCCGGTGATGAACCAACAGAATGGACACGCGTACAGCTGGCACGACTATACGAAAACACCGGAGATTTGAAAAGCGCGGAAATGCATTATATGATCGCCCTGGAAGAACGCCCTGATTATGGCTACGCAACGGCGGGGCTTGGCCATATTGCTATAGCAAACAATGATTATCCAAAAGCCATTTCTTATTACGAAAAGGCCGCTATCGGATTGAATGATTATTCAATACAGGAACAATTATCTGAATTATACAGGTGGAACGGGAACGCCAAAAAAGCTGACAGCCTTTTAAAAAAAATTATTGAAGGAATGAATAATGATGGGAAAAGAGGAGAGCAGGATCAAAACATTGGTCATTATGCCGACCGTGA
>JBQCFO010000315.1:0-6098 GCA_051959055.1 Ginsengibacter sp.
ACTCACATTTACCGTAAAGCATTTGATTACAAAAGACACCCGCATACAAGTCGAGTTTGAGTACTCAAATCAGAATTATCTGAACTCGATGATTTATGCAAATGATGAAGTTAATATCAATAATAAACTAAAAGTGAGCATTGGCGCCTATACAAATGCTGATGCAAAAAATTCTTCAATCAATCAAACATTAACGACTCAACAAAAACAATTTTTATCGCAAATAGGAAACAAGGTTGACAGCGCTACATATCCCAATGCGATATCGGATACTTTTTCTGTAAACAAAATTTTATATAAAAAAATTGATACGACAGTAAACGGAGTTTTAGATACGATTTACGTTTACTCGGTGAATCAAAAAGACAGTTTATACAATCTTTCTTTTACAAATGTTGGCCCCGGAAAAGGAAATTATACGGCGGTAAATGACGGCAATGCGAATGGAAGGGTTTTTCAATTTGTAGCGCCGGTAAATGGCGTTAAACAAGGCGATTGGGAGCCGGTAATTTTATTGATACCACCCAAAAAACATGATTTAATAACCGCTGCTGCACAGTATTTTTTTAATAAAAATTCTTCTTTAAAAGCAGAAGTTGCCATGAGCAATTATGATGTAAATACTTTTTCTGCAATTGACAAACAAGATGATAAAGGAACTGCTGCAAAAGTGAATTATGTGATGCAACAAAAAGTTTTTGGGAATATAAAACCGGGAATCGTTTTGCAAACGGATATTGGTTACGAATATGTTCAGGATAAATTTAAACCTTTGGAAACGTTGCGCAACGTTGAGTTTAACCGCGATTGGAGCTTGCCTTTTGATGCACCTGCTGCAACAGAAAATTTAATAGATGCTTCTTTGCAAATAAAAGATTTACAAAATAATTTTTTAAAATATCAATTTACGAATTACAACAGAAGTGATGATTACAATGGAGTTCGCAACTCCGTTGAAAATCGTATGGAAATAAAAGGATGGCATTTTAATAATCAATTTTACATCACCAATATCAACAGTGCGAATCAAACCGGCGCTTATGTTCGCCCTTCGATTGATTTGTACAAAACGTTTTCTTCATTAAAAGATTTAAAAATTGGCGCTGGTTATTCTTCTGAAAATAATCAGCAACTTGATAAAAAATCAGACACTTTGATGCCGATTAGTTTTGCATTTAACACGTGGCAGGTTTATTTAAAATCTTCCGAAAGGAAATTGAACAAATGGGGCATTACTTATTCTGAAAGGGAGAATAAAATTCCTTTTCAGAAAGGATTGATTTCGCAGGATAAAAGCAGGAATATTAATCTGATGACGGAACTGATGAGCAACGAACATCAGCAATTCAGGTTGAATGTGACTTATCGTAAACTTGATGTAATCAACAAAGGATATTCTAATGAGCAAAGTGATGAAAGCCTGCTGGGACGTGCTGAATATGCAGTGAACGAATGGAAAGGTTTTTTGCAGGGAAATGTGTTGTATGAACTTGGCTCGGGCCAGGAACAGAAGCGTGAATATACTTACATTGAAGTGCCGGCGGGACAAGGTTATTATACCTGGAACGATTACAACAAAGATGGCATTCCACAACTCAATGAATTTGAAGTAGCGATTTATGACGACCAAAAAAGATGGATTCGTGTTTTGACTCCAACAAACGAATATGTAAAGGCAAATTACATTCAGTTCAATTACAATTTTAGTCTCAATCCTGATTTGATTATTTCAAGAAATACCACAAAAAATTTTTTGAAATTTATTAAAAAATTCAGCACCACTTCATCTTTGCAAGTGAACAAAAAAGATATTTCAAATGGCGGTTTTGAATTCAATCCTTTGAGTAAAACATTAGCCGATACTTCGTTAATAACGTTGACTTCTTTTTTGAGTAATACCATTTATTTTAACCGAAAAAATTCTGTTTGGGGAATAGACGTGACGCATCGGATGAACAATTCCAAATCACTGCTGAATTATGGTTTTGAAAGTAATTCTCTGCGCGATTTAACGTTAAAAGGAAGATGGAATCTAAACCGTTCTATCGCTACTACTTTTACCAATAAATGTGTACGTAATCAATTAATAACGCCGTCATTTACCAACAGAAATTACCTGGTCGATGAGGTTTCAGCAGAGCCTTCAGTGAGTTATATTTATAAAAGTGATTTTCGTGCAAGCCTTATCTACACGTACGATACCAAGAAAAACAAAACCGGTGATTTTGAAAAAGCAATTAATAATCAGCTTGCGGCGGAAGTCAAATATAACGTACTTTCCAACGGCACTATCAATGGAAGATTTTCATTTAATAATATCAGTTTTACCGGCGATGCAAACAGCACGGTGGGCTATATTTTGTTAGACGGATTATTGCCGGGAAAAAATTATTTGTGGAATCTTGAATTAACCAAAAGATTGGCAGGAAATATTGAAATGAATCTGCAATATGAAGGTAGAAAACCGGGAAGCAACGCCGTAATTCATACAGGAAGAGTTTCATTGCGGGCGATTTTTTAAAAAGAAGTAAGATGTAAGTAGAAAGTAGTAGGAATGAGCATTGAACATTTACAGTAAACAAAGAAAAATCCCTGTTTTTTTATTTCCATTATTTTAATAGGACCCGGATAATTCCTTTCCCTCTGATTTTATTGCTGCTTTTTGAACGTCTGCAACAAAAGAAATTTTTTGAGAATTTATTATTTTACATTGCAAATAATTTTTAAGCAATTTTCTCAATGAATATCATTACAAAACATCCTATCAATAATTTAGGGTACAATTTTATTGCACCGAATTATATTCCAAACGGTGAAGACGAATATTATCTCAGAAACCTTCAAAATGATAACGGTATTGATTACAGGCGACTATCAGGTTTTGAAATTGAAATTCTGATACGCAACGGAAATACATCTGACGACTGGGGAAAAATTTTTGTATCAAAAGAATTTGATCCGGTATTGGTAAAAAATTCCAATTTTCATGGCTTGGTACGTATCGGAAAACTGGAACCCTTTTATCTTGAATTTCACAATCTGCGGATGCCGGTCGGCATTTATAACAGCCAGATTATTAGTTGCGATTTTGGGCATAATGTATGTATCAGTAATGCCAATTACTTAAGCCATTACATCATTGGCAATGAAGTAATGATTTCAAATATAAATGAACTGGCTACTACTGATTATTCAAAATTTGGAAATGGCATTTTGAAAGAGGGTGAAAAAGAAACTGTAAGGGTGTGGATTGAAGTGCGAAATGAAAATGGTGGCCGACGCGTCGCTCCATTCAATAAAATGCTTGCAGGCGATGCTTATTTATGGAGCAATAACCCACAGGACGAAATACTCGAAAAAAAATTTATAGAGCTTACCGAAAAAGAATTTGATAAAAAAAGAGGCTATTATGGAACCATTGGCGATCGATGTGTAATTAAAGATTGTGATATTATTAAAGATGTAGTTATTGGCACTGATGCCTACATCAAAGGCGCGAACAAATTAAAAAATCTGACGATCAACAGTGATGAAGAACGCACCACACAAATTGGTGAAGGCTGTGAAATGGTGAATGGAATTGTCGGTTTTGGCTGCAGAATTTTTTATGGAGTAAAAGCGGTAAGATTTGTAATGGCTGCACATTCGCAGTTAAAATATGGCGCACGGCTTATTAATTCTTATCTCGGAAATAATTCTACAATCTCCTGCTGCGAAGTGTTGAACACGCTTATTTTTCCCAACCACGAACAACATCACAACAATTCATTTTTGTGTGCATCGCTTGTGATGGGACAAAGCAATATTGCCGCGGGCGCCACCATTGGCAGCAATCACAACAGCCGCGGCGCAGATGGCGAACTCATCGCCGGACGCGGATTTTGGCCGGGATTGTGTGTCAGTTTGAAACACAATTCAAAATTTGCTTCATTTGTGATATTAGCAAAAGGTGATTTTCCTTTTGAAATGAATATCAAATTTCCATTTTGCCTGGTAAGCAATGATGTTGCCGACGATAAACTGGTTTTAATGCCAGGTTATTGGTTCATCTACAATATGTATGCGCTGGCAAGGAATGCATGGAAATTTGAAGATCGGGACAAGCGAACAGAAAGAATTCAAAAATTAGAATTTGATTACCTGGCGCCCGATACGATAAATGAAATGTTTAGTACGATTGAGATTTTATCCAAATTAAAAATTGATGAAAATGGAAACGCTGAAATAACAGGAATAGAAAACAGCAGCCGAAAAACAGAAGTGCTAAAAGTGAAACAGGTATTGGAGCTCTTTAAAGAACTGATTTCCTATTATGGAATTGTTCAATTAATAAAACACATCAAAGAAAATCAATTTTCCTCTTTTGAAGAATTTAAAAAAAGTATTCCTGTAAAAATTTCACGAAGTGAATGGAAGAACGTGGGAGGTCAATTAATTCCTGCTATAGATTTAGACAAATTGAAAAACAAAATAAAAGAAGGTAAAATAAATTCGTGGAATGAAGTCCATGATTTTTATCGCAATGCGGGAAATGATTATGAAAAAAACAAGCTGACACATGCTTACAGCTCCTTACTTGAAAATGAAATGATTACTTCCAAACAATTTACTCCTGAATATTTTAATTCATTATTGAAAAAATCCGTTGACACAAAAACCTGGATGAGTAAAGGAATTTATGAATCACGGGCTAAAGATTACAAAAATCCTTTTAGAAAAATGGTCTATGAAAATCAGGATGAGATGAATGCAGTTGTGGGTAAAATCGAAGACAATCATTTTATACAGGATCAGTTTAAAGAATTAGAAGATTTTAAAAAAACAGTAAAAGGATTGGTACAAAAATTTGGAAAGTAATTATGTTTCCTCTGCATTTACCGGATGCATTTATGAGGATTTATTGGCTCCTTATGCCTAAATATTATGGCCTGATAAACATCAGCAGAGAATTGTCTGAAACCACACGCAAAGGTATTTAGTGGAAACAGAAATTTAATTTATTCCGCTGAACGACCAGGTAGCTGTTTACTGCAACTGATGTTGCCACAAAATTTGCTGCATAAAAAAGGCCGTTCTTTTCAGAACAGCCTTTTTAAAAATTATTAAAAACCAAATTAATCTTCCACTTTCATTTTTCCTTTCTGCTTTGCCACTACTTCTTCTGCGATATTATTTGGCGCAGGAGAATAATGACTAAACTCCATGGTAGAAGTAGCACGGCCGCTGGTTAATGAACGCAACTGAGTTACATATCCAAACATTTCGCTCAATGGAACTTTTGCTTTGATCACCTGTACACCATGTTTTGTGTCCATTCCTTCCAACATTCCACGACGACGGTTAAGATCGCCTGTTACATCACCCATATATTGGTCTGGCGTCAAAACTTCTACTTTCATAATTGGCTCAAGTAAAACTGGTTTCGCTTTACGTCCTGCTTCACGGTAACCTTGTTTGGCACAAAGTTCAAATGACATTGCATCAGAGTCAACCTGGTGGAATGAACCATCAAATACGCGAACTTTCATACTTTCCATTGGGTAACTTGCCAACACCCCTGTACTCATTGCAGTTTCAAAACCTTTTTGAATGGCAGGCACAAATTCTTTAGGAATTGAACCGCCAAACAAACCATTTACAAACTGGAAGTTGCCTTTATCTTCTTTTAAAAACTCTTCATCTGCAGGCCCGATTTCGAAAACAATATCAGCAAATTTACCACGTCCACCGGTTTGCTTTTTCAGCACTTCACGGTGTTCAATGGTAGTTCTGAAAGCTTCTTTATAAGCCACCTGGGGTGCACCCTGGTTGATTTCTACTTTAAATTCACGTTTCAAACGGTCAATGATAATTTCCAAATGCAACTCGCCCATTCCACGAAGAATCGTCTGTCCGGTTTCTTCATCAGTGTTTACGCGAAGCGTTGGATCTTCTTCTACCAATTTTGAAATAGCCATACCCATTTTATCAACGTCAGCCTGCGTTTTTGGTTCGATTGCAATGGCGATAACGGGTTCGGGGAAAGTCATTGCTTCCAGAACGATTGGATGATTTTCATCACACAAAGTATCACCTGTTTTAATATCTTTAAAACCAAC
>JBQCFO010000316.1:0-3863 GCA_051959055.1 Ginsengibacter sp.
ATTTTCGCAGGGTGGTACCAGTCTTCCCGACAGGGATTATTATTTAAAAAATGATATGAGAAGCAAAACAATCCGGGAAGCATATGTAAGTTATATGACCGATTTGTTTCACATGACCGGCGATAATCTTCCGGCGGCTTCACAAAAAGCGCATGATATATTAGCGCTTGAAACAGGACTTGCGAAACTGCAAATGACCCGTGTGGAAATGAGAGATCCCAAGAAAACGTACAACAAATTTGCCGTTGCAGATTTCAGCAAAATGACGCCGGGTTTTGATTGGAAAAATTTAATGGCAACAATGAAAGTAACCGGCGCTGATAGCATCCTGGTAAATAATCCTGATTTCTTTAAAGGCGCTGATGCTTTGTTTACCGCTGTTCCCCTCGATACATGGAAAGCGTATTTGCAATGGAGAGTTATTGAATCTGCAGCACCTTATCTGAGCAGTGATTTTGTAAACCGTTCATTTGAATTTACAAAAGTGATGACCGGCCAAAAAGAAATAACACCGAGATGGCAAACTATCAGTTCACTTCTTGACAGATCACTTGGCGAATTGGTCGGACAGTTGTATGTAAAAAAATATTTCACAGAAGCAGCAAAGCAAAGAATGCTTGCTTTGGTACAAAATGTACAGCAAACATTTGCTGACCGAATCAACCGCCTTACCTGGATGAGCGATTCTACCAAAAAACAGGCACTTATAAAACTTCATGCAATTGTAAACAAAATTGGCTATCCTGATAAATGGGAAACATATCCGGGAGTAGTAATCAACAGAAATGATTTTTATGGAAATGTAAAAAGGGTAAATGAATTTAACTATAATAAAATGGCGGCAAGAATGGGAACCCCTGTCGATAAATCCAGGTGGGGAATGACCCCGCCAACTATTAACGCATATTATAGCTCTGGCAATAATGAAATTGTATTTCCTGCCGGCATTCTTCAATTTCCTTTTTTTGATTTTGGTGCTGATGATGCCATTAATTACGGTGGCGCGGCAGCAGTAATTGGCCATGAATTAACCCATGGTTTTGACGACCATGGACGCCAGTATGCAGCTGATGGAAACCTGCGTGATTGGTGGACAAAAGCAGATGCTGACAAATTTAATGTACTTGCAAAAAAAGTAGTTGAACAATATGATGCATTTACAGTAAACGATTCAATCCATGTAAACGGAAAGCTTACTCTCGGTGAAAACCTTGCAGACCTTGGCGGTTTAAACATTGCTTATGAAGCATTCAAAAAAACACCTGAAGGAAAGAGTGATAAAAAGATTGATGGATTTACTCCTGACCAGCGTTTCTTTTTGAGCTGGGCGCAGGTATGGCGGTCAAATACAGTTCCTGAATATGCCAGCCAACTCATTCTTACAGATCCACATTCTCCGGACGAAGCAAGAGCTAACGGTCCAATTAGCAATATGGATAGCTGGTATAATGCATTTGATGTAAAGCCAGGAGATAAAATGTATAAACCTGAAAATGAGCGGATAAATATTTGGTAAGAAATATTTTTTAAAATAAAAAAGGTGGCTAATGATTGGCCACCTTTTTTATTTTCCAAATATTTGGTGTCTAAATCACGTCTATCTTATTTGAAGTATTGGAATTGGTTTTTAAGGCTTTCAGATCTTTATAAAAATCAGGATATGATTTTTTTACCGCTTCTGCATCATGAATGATGGTGTTTCCCTTTGCACTTAACGCTGCAACAGCGGTAGCCATCGCTATCCTGTGATCATTGTGAGAAGAAATGTTTGCACCTTTAATTTCATTGCCACCGGTTATTGTCATCCAATCTCCGTTTAATTCTATATCAACATTCATCTTTTTAAATTCATCTCTTAATGCAATAGCACGGTTGCTTTCTTTGAATAAAAGCCTCGTCACGCCTTTGATCATTGTTTTTCCTTTGCAATAAGCAGCAAGGGCAACCAGTGGCGGAAATAAATCCGGGCAATGGGTTGCATCAAATTCAAATGCTTTTAATGGCTTTTTCTTTACGGTAATTTCTTTATTATGAAGACGAACTTCTGCACCACAATCGTATAAAGCCTGCACAATATTTTTATCGCCCTGTGATGAGTTGAGATCAGCTCCTTTTAAAGTAATTTCTCCGGCTATGGCACCGGAAACTAAAAGAAAAGCTGCATTGCTCCAATCGCCTTCAACCGTATATTTAATGCTGTGAGCTGGTAAGGGCTCACGCGGATGAATTGTAAAAATTTCATAATTGTGATTTTCAATTTTAAACCCAAAACTTTTTAAAACTGAAATTGTTAAATCAATATAAGGACGGCTGGATAAGTCTTTCACAGTAATGCGAACCGGAACTGCACATGATTTTGCGTAAGCAAAAAGCAAGCCTGTCAGAAATTGAGAACTCAAAGATCCATCCACTGTAATATTTTTTGGATGAAGCGGACCTTTTAAAGTAACCGGTAATTTTCCATTGTTTGAATGCACCTCCACATCCAGTAAAGGAAGAATTTCATCAAAAAAATTCATGGGCCTTTTTAAAATACTTCCTTCACCGGTGAAAATAATATCATAATTAAAAAGTCCTGCAACCGGTGCAAACATGCGCATGGATAACCCGCTTTCGCCGACATTTACGATTACATTTTTTTCAGGAAACTGGGAACGAAAGATATAATCATTTGAAGTGACGGCCATTTTATTGTCAACAATATTGATGGTTGCACCAAGCTTGGTGATAATATTCATGGCGGCTTTTTCGTCATTGCTGTTTCCAAAATTATCAATGACAGTTGTGCCCGGTGTAATCAATGCCGCTGCACATGCGCGTTGCATAGAACTTTTAGAAGGCGGCACTTTTATTTTTCCGGAAACTGATGAAGGGGTAATGGTTATGTTCACTTTTTAAATTAAGAATTAAGAATTAAGAAAGGGAATAAAAGATTTTTTGTAAATCGGTTAAGGATATTTTTTTGACAGAGGCTTTTCCAATTTTGTCCATCACCACAAAGTTTATATCCTTGCCGGATTTCTTTTTATCATGCAAAAGAACATTCCAGGTTTTTTCTTTATCAAAATCAAAAGCAACAGGCAATTGATATTTTGAAATCAATTGTTTTATCTTTTGCGTTTCATCTTTTGAAAAACCATTTATCTTTTCTGAGATGATACAGGCTGCCATCATACCAATGCTGACTGCGCTTCCATGCGGAAGCTTTGCCGTATTTTCAATTGCATGACCGATAGTATGGCCAAAATTTAATAATTTTCTTTCTCCTGTTTCACGCTCATCATTTGCTACTACATTGTATTTTATATCAACGTTTTGCTGAATTAACTTTCCGAGACTTTCTTTTGATGCCCCGAAATCATCCAACGTATTTTCTTCTAAAAACTCAAACATTTTTTCATCTTTAATGCAGGCATGTTTTATGATTTCTGCAAATCCATTGGTGAATTCTTCTCCAGGCAATGTATCTAAAAAAGAATAATCGTACAACAAAAATTCAGGATGGTTAATCGTGCCAACCAGGTTTTTATACACACCTACATCCACCCCATTTTTACCACCAATACTTGCATCTACTATTGCCAAAATACTTGTAGGAGCAAATGCAAACCTCACTCCCCTCATATAAATTGATGCCGCATAACCTGCAATATCAGTAACTACGCCGCCGCCAACACCAACAATAAACGTTTGCCTATCCGCGTTCATTTCGATTAATTGATCAATAATATGATCAACAGTTTGCTGGTTTTTAAATTGTTCACCGGCTTTTATAACAATCGTTTTCCATCCATCGAATTTTGCAGATTGCTTCTGAAAAATGTTTTCGTCGGTGATAAGAACGGTGTTTACTTTATCTGTCA
>JBQCFO010000317.1:0-11553 GCA_051959055.1 Ginsengibacter sp.
TGGGCAAAGTCCCAAAAATATTTAAGGGTTTGTTGCTGTATTTTGTCTAACAATTGATCGTCGGAAATAAGAGGAAACTTACGAGAGGAATCCATTTTAGTAAAAAAAGCTCCCGTAATCTGCGTTTGCAAGTTTCCACCGGATGCAGATTGCAGTGCCGTATTTACTGTAAAATTATATTTTGAAAGATATGCCAGATTTAAGGTGGGTTGAATCGTAATATTCGAATCGCCATTTGAGAGGGAAATTGAAAGAGGTATGCTATTGCCATTATTATCTGAAATGTTAATGGCATTGGTGGAAGCCGATCTAACCGGCTCAGAAAATGAAAGTGTGATTACAGGCTTTGTCGAAACATTCACCTTAATGCTATTGAATACGCTATTATCTAAAGAGATGTTCATCAGCCCCGGGCTTTTGGCAGTAGGGGCGGGAGGTTGGGGATTATTTTCGTTCTTCTTTTTTGCGCAGGAAAAAAGGCTTATAATAAAAGCAATAAAAATTAAGTTTTTCATTTTATGAATGGGCAGGGTATTAAAAAATATACGTGCCTTCATAAAAGAAAGGCACGTATAAAAAAATTAAAACAATAATTATTTTCCCAAATTTTCCAATTGATACAGTGCCTTAATATCCTTTGCAGAAAGAGCTGTACTATATATTCTGAACTCGTCCAATGAACCTAATAAATAACTACCCCACGGTTGAGGGCCGGTTCCTGAGGTGAGGCTTGGATTGGTCATAAACTGGATAGTGCCAAAAACAATCGCAGGTACATTTGCAAAATTGGGTGCACCAAAGCCCGCCTGTACGCTGCTTCCCATGGCAATTCCATTTACATAAAAGGTAAATGTACTTGAAGACATGTCATAAGTCAAAGCAATATGCTTCCAGCTTCCCCAGGGGTTTGTAAGTGACCAGCCGGTCATCCATGCTTCTTTCGTACCATTACTTCCAAATGCGTGAATTTTAAAAACAGAGGCTGTAGCTGTTTGGCCATCAAAGTACATATCCAGGTTGCCCCAGAACTGAGTGGGATTTACGAAACAAACAGGGGTTTGTATTCCGGTTGTATTCTGAGTGGTGGTTACCCAATAGGCAATGGTCATATCCTGCAGGCTCTTTATCGAACTGGTAGGAACAAAAGTTGCATAATTATTTAATCCTATGTTCATTGCCTGGCCTCTTACGCCGGGGCCGTAGGAAGTACCGGCGCCGGTGGCAGAAGTGTTGCTTACACTGTCGAGCAATCCACCTTCAAAAGAAAAATGAGTCACCAGTTTATTAGCTTGTACCTGGTTGGATGCTGAATAACCTTCAAATGTCTGAACCGGCTTATAGCTGTTTGGATCAAATTTCTTTTGGCATGATGCGAGGGAGAATGCTGTGATCAAAAGAAAAATCAGCTTTTGATTGAAAAATGTTTTATATGATTTCATATTAATAAATTTTTGTACGAAATAAATTTTTCGGGATTGAAATAATTAATTATATCCTGGATTTTGTTTCAGTACGTTTCCGCTATTGTCTATTTCTACCTGTGGAATGGGCCAGTGCTCGTTTCTTCCTTGTTTCCAACCCAATGGCCCGAATATGGCTGCTGCATTTCCCTGCCTGATGACATCAAAATAACGATCGTTTTCCATGGCAAGTTCCACCCTTCTTTCGTGCCATATTGCTTTCAGAAGTGATGTCTTATCGGTTGTGGTGATCTCTGGCAATGCGGTGTTGGCGTCGTCTGCCTGTGTCCTGGCTCTTGCCCTTATCTTTTCTAATGATGCAAGAGCGTCTGTAGTATTTCCGAGTTGAGCATTGGCTTCTGCATTCATTAATATTACGTCGGCATAACGCAAGAACCGGAAATTCTGATCAGCGCCCTGGTTGGTAGCCTTTGCCAAAGTAAAAGGAACATAAGCTTTCATGCTGTACATTGTTGGTGCACCGGCCGCGGCCATCGGCACCGCATCACCGCTGGGGGTAGTGGTTCCCTGCATCATCACTGTAAAGTTTAGTCGCGGATCTCCGGCCTCAAAGGCATTTACCAAATCCTGAGTCGGCACATTGAATCCCCATCCTGCACCTGCATCCCTGTTGCCCTGCACCTGCGAGTATTGGGAGTTAGAAAGGGTACTGTTGCCTGCGAGGTAATTACATTGTATCTCAAAAATGGATTCTGCATTATTTTCATTTGCGATGCGGAACATTGCATAATAATCGGGAAACAAAGAATAAACACCAAGGTCCATAACTTGTTTGCTATAATTTAATACATCGCTCCACTTATTCTGGTACATACTAACCTTAGCGTGCAGTGCCAGTGCGGCACCTTTGGTAGCTCTTCCCACATCTGCTGGTCCATAAGAAACCGGCAAAACAGAAGCTGCATCTGTCAAATCTTTTTCAATAGCAGCCCAAACGTCAGCAGGTGCAGACTGAACCGGGTTTAATTCACCGGGCGTTGAAGGCACTTTTAAAACCAGCGGAATATTTCCAAAAGCGCGTTCCAGTCTAAAGTAAGAATACGCTCTTACAAATTTTGCCTCAGCTACGTAACGCGCTTTTAAACCTGCGTCCATATTGATGTTTGGTACATTATCAATAATCTGGTTGGCATAATTGATATTTTGATACTGGGCTGTCCAGAATCCATCTAATTGTCCTTCTGAAGGATCTACCGTGAAGTTGTCATATTGGTTTAAGTAAGCTGCGTCAGTAGGCACGCTTCCCTTTACGGCATCATCAGCGCCTAAACTTTCTACCGCGATGGCGGCAAAAGCGATATTGTTCCATGACCGCAGGTTGGCATACATCGATACGACAGCCCGGCCGGCAGCGGCTCCATCGGCATTTTGCCAGAAATTTTTTGCATCCGGCTGACCAACCAATGCAGCAGAAGAACTGGTAAAGTCTTTAGAACAACTATTAAGTCCTATTGCAAAGCAGGCAATCATTACCCACCCTGGCACATTCCGGGTTCCTTTTAGCCTGATTAAATCTTTTATTTTGATTTTCATAAAAAATATTTTATTAGTTAGAAAGTTAGGTTAACACCGAAATTATAGGTGGCATAAAGTGGGTATACATTATTATCTATACCCCTGTTGCCAGGAGTGCCTCCGGAAAGCTCAGGCGAAAAGCCGGTATATTTTGTGAAGATGAGCGGATTTTGAGAATTGATATAAAGGCGCAATTTTTCAACTCCCAGTTTTTCCAAAGAGGAGGACCGCAGCGTATATCCCAATTGAACATTCCTGATTCTGAAAAAGCTTCCGTTTTCCACATACCATGAATTGATATAATAATTTTGGCCTCCACCAAGTCTCACAGAAGGATCCGTATTGGAGGTACCGTTGCCGTGCCAGCGGCTATCATAAAAATCCTGTGTAAAGTTTTCATTTCCATACCGGAGTCCTTTATTGGCATTATAAAGCTGCACACCGGCAATTCCATAAAAACCGAGAGATAGGTCAAATTCTTTATAACCAAAACTGGAATTGATGCCGTACATCCATTTTGGATTCGGATTACCAATTACCGTTCTGTCCTGTGCATTAATTGCTCCTATTCCATCGTTCGAAAGTTTGGCAAATTTAAAATCGCCGGGTTGGGCATTTGGCTGGTATATATTTCCTTTTGGATCTGTGTAGTTATTTACATCAGCCTGGCTCTGGAAGATTCCGACTACCTTATATCCGTAAAAAACTCCTATCGGCTGACCGAGAGTTGTAATCGTACCAAGCTGTCCGCCGGTAGAAGCTGCGCCGCCTGAATAGAATTTTTGATTGCCTCCGAACTTATTTTCGTAAAAGTCATTTTGATTATAAGAAACATTTGCACCTACAGAATAGGAAAATGCAGAACCTACTTTGTCGGAGTAATTTAAACTTAGTTCAAATCCGCTGTTTCTGACACCGCCAATATTTTCTAAAATATAAGAAGTAGAATATCCATTTGAGCCGGGAAGGAATAAGGCAAAAATAAAGTTCCTTGTTTCCTTGTTATAGTAATCTGCTTCAATATTTAATTTGTTATTGAGTAAGGTCGCTTCTAATCCTATATCATATCCCTGGCTTTTTTCCCAGTTTAATGGTGGCGGAATTGGTTTGGAAACACTTTGGCCGGCAAGCAATACCCCGTTATTTCCCAAAATAATGTTGTTGGCGTCTGTTTGCGCAACCGATGCCTGCAGTGGAACACCACTGTTTCCGATAACACCCCAGCTCGCTTTTAACTTAAGCGCCTGGATTTTATTCTGGTTTTCCATAAATGATTCGTTGCTGATATTCCATGCTGCACCTATGGAAGGAAGAGTGGCCCTTCCGCTGTTTACAGTAAATAACGAACTGGCATCCGAGCGAAGCGTTCCGGTTAGCGTATATCTGTCTCTGTAAGAATAAGTAACCCTTCCAAAATATGAGGATACTTTTTCAAGAGAAGGAACGTCATTTACAGTACCTCCTCCATTACCAAGAGCCAAATACCAGGTTCGGGGATTTGATGAAAGACTTCCGTCCTGCGCCGTGCCGTTTGTATTATATCCGTAATTCCTTTGAGCAGATTGTCCCAGTAATACGGTTACGTAATGATCTCCAAAAGTGTTTCTGTAGGTGAGTGTATTGTTCAGCAACCAGTTTTTTTGTGAGGTGGTATTTAAAGTCAACGTATTATGTGTGCTTTGCTGGTTTGAATTGGCTTTAAAAACCGGCGTAAAATTTTTAAACTCAGTGGCGTCATATAATCCGCCAAAATCTGAATGCCAGGTAAAGTTTTTCAGAATCTTAATGTCTGCATATACACTACCATTCAGATGATATCCTTGGGTGGAAGCATTATTGTAATCAAGTGTTACCTGCGGATTGCTCACCGATGATCCCAATCCATAATATCCGGGATCTCCGTAAGTACCATCAGCAAAGCGAACCGGCAATACCGATGGCGCCGTATAAAGCTGCCGCCATATTCCTCCCGGAGGATTATTCGCCTTGCTATATTCGCCTATTAATGTGTATCCTACGGTGATGTTGTTGGTGGCACGAATATCATTTCTAAAACTGGAGGTGTAGCGCTTGTAATCATTTGTTTTCAAAATACCCTGCTGGTCCAGATATCCGAGCGACAGGTAATAGGAACCCTTATCACTGCCTCCGTTTACAGAAACCTGGTGATTCGTAATGATGCCATTTTGAAGCGCCTGGTTAAACCAATTTGTTCCCTCTCCAAACTGAGTTGAATCCAAAAAGGTGGTTCCATTATTCACTCTTTGTAATTCGTTGAACATAATGGCATATTCATGAGCATTGGCCATTTTGGGAATATTATTGGCTACCTGCCACCCAACAGTTCCGTTGTAATTAATAGTTGTCTTTGCCCTGTTGCCCTTTTTGGTGGTGATTAATACAACTCCGTTGGCACCTTTTACACCAAAGATAGCCTGGCTCGAAGCATCCTTAAGAATATTCACAGTTTCAATATCTGAAGGATTTAAGAATTGAATATTATCAACCCACACACCATCAACGACATATAAAGGAGAAGTTTTTGCGTTGAAAGTTCCCAAACCTCTGATCAGGATATCAGGAGATGATCCGGGAGCGCCGCTGTTGGTAATTTGTACGCCTGCTACTTTACCCTGTAACCCGGAAATCGGGTTGGTTACCGGCTGATTGGCAATATCACTTCCATTTATGGATGCAATGGAACCGGTAACATCAATTTTTCTTTGTGTTCCATAACCGACAACCACTACTGTACTGAGCGCGCTTTCTGCTCTTATCAATTTTATATCAATCCTTGTTCGCGAATTGATATTTACCGATTGTGAAGCATACCCGACAAATGAAAAAGTGAGGGTGCCATCGTTCGGTGCCTGGATGGAGTAGCTTCCATTTGCGTCTGTGGATGTACCCACATTACTACCGCTTACCACTACGCTTACTCCTGCCAGTGGCTGGCCGTTTTCATTCGTTACCTGTCCCTGTACTGTGATCGGAGGTGGTAATGCTGTTTCAGACTTTTGAAGCATTTCAGTCGGTAAAAGAGCTTTTTGTTTTACTACAATCGTTTTGCCGATAATCTCATAACTGAAAGGCTGATTCCGGAAGCAGATTTCCAATGCTTCGCTGAGCGGTGTATTTCTTATGTCTAAATCCAATTTCCTGGCTTTATTTACCAGTTCCACATTGTACCAAAATGTATATCCGGTTTGCACTTTTATCCGGGAAAACACTTTTTCCATGGAAAGGTTTTTACCGGAAACCGTTACATTTTGCGAATAACCGCTGGCGCTTGCCTGCAAACAAAATCCGACAAATAAAATAACTGCTAGTTTCATAATTCTCACGATTTTAAGGAATCTTTCCTTGTAGAGAAATGGGTTTTTTGAAAAATTCAAATGCATAATTTAGCATATTTGGTTGAAAAAAAATTTACTTACTCTTTACACGGCGTTCACTTACATTACTATAATTTTCCTGCCTTCAATTTTAAAATGGATCCCACTCACCTGCAGTACTTTCAACATTTCTGATGCGTTTACATTCATCGGAACTTCGCCCGCATAATGCCCTGAAGGCACCCCATTACTGTATTCAACATTCACATCATACCAGCGCTCTACCTGCCGCATGATGGTTTCTATCGTCGCATTTTTGAAGCTGAAAAATCCGTTCTTCCATGCTACTGCTTCTTCCACATCCACGTCACGTATCACCGACATTTTCTTTGTTTCCCGGTATATTACGGCCTGTTCGCCTGGTTTTATCGTTACCGATTGATTATTCCCGCTTACCTGCACACTTCCCTCAAGCAATGTAGTGGTGACGGAAGACTCATTGTTGTAGGCATTGATATTAAAATGAGTGCCCAAAACCTGTACTTCTCTTTTATCAACGTCCGGGGAATTGACAACTACCGTAAAAGGAATTTTTTCGTTATTTGCTGATAAGAGTGGTTTTATTTCAAAATACACTTCGCCGGTTATTTCTACCTTTCTTTCTTTTGGTGAAAACCGTGTTGGATATGTGATTGAAGAAGCTGCATTGAGCCACACCTCTGATCCGTCGGACAATATCAATTGAAATTGTCTCCCTTTCGGTGTTGTCATCGTGTTATACAGCATTTCTGCAGCAGAGGTTTTATTATTGGTATAACTCAAACGGGCACCAGCCTTGACAATATTTGAATTGCCCTGGGTAGCCAGAAGGCCATTTTGCACACTGTCGAGTATTATTTTTGTACCATTCGATAATGTAAGAATAGCGCCGGAATGGCCTGGAGCTACATCATCTTTTAAAGGAGCAGCTATAGTTTGTTTTACAATCAAAGGCTGCTTTTTACGAAGCGTTGATAACAAATAACTACCGGAGGCTATCGCGACGAAAACAGCTGCTGCCGCCCACCAGCGTGAACCATATCTTTTTGCTTTGCGGATATCAGCAATTCCAGGTGATTGTTCATTTCCACTGATTGCCTTTTCAAAAATTTCATCTGCTTTTGCCGCATTCATTTCACGGTTTGCCTCAGTCTTTTGCACTTCGGTTTCGATCAGCTTTTTTAATAAATCTTCGTAATGCGAATCATCAGCCATTTCCAGGAATTCATTTCGCTCCGCGTCTGAATCAGTTTTGCCGGTAAATTTTTTAAATAAATGCCGAAACCGCTTTTTATCTTTTCTCATGAGAAAATTGCTGAAAAGTTTTCTTGATTTTGTTATCACCTAACTAATGACACCTGGGATTCAAAAGAGGGTTGGTGGGAATAAAAATATTTTTTTGCTTAATTATTTAAGAAGAAGTAATTGTTTTCGAAAACACGTTGCTCACAGTAAAGCAATAAATATCGGCGATTTCATATCTGTTATTGGCATCTATAAGCATAAAACAAGCGAAACCACAAATTACAAAATTGATTGATGATCACCTGAACGATATAAACCGGAGAATAGAGAAAAATATTTACCGACCGTAAATAATTTTAGTAGCCGGGATTTAATTTCGGCATAAAATATATTTTCTTAGCAGGAATTATCAGGAAACGTTGCCCGGATGCTGCATCTTTACAAGTGAAAATTCTAAAAATGAAATATCAATTCTTTCTACTGCTCTTTTTTGGTTATCCATTTATTGGGTTGGCGCAATCTACCCAAAGCAACACTTATTGCAATCCAATAAACATTGACTACACTTACATGATATACAATGCTGACAAAAATCTTTCGTACCGCTCCGGTGCCGATCCGGCTGTGGTAAGGTTCAGGAATGAATATTATATGTTTGTAACACGCTCACTTGGTTACTGGCATTCTATCGATCTCAAAAACTGGAATTTTATTACTCCCGAAAAATGGTATTTCCAGGGATCCAATGCACCTGCCGCGCATAATTATAAAGATTCGGTATTGTATGTTTGCGGTGATCCATCGGGCTCTATGAGCGTGCTTTATACTGATGATCCCAAAAAAGGAAACTGGAAAGCATTTCCTTTAATTCTGAATGATCTGCAGGATCCGGATTTATTTGTAGATGATAACGGTGACGCGTACATGTTTTGGGGCTCCTCCAATAAATTTCCGATCAGGGGACGAAGGTTGGACAGAAAGGATAATTTCCGTCCTGCTGAAAAAATAGATACACTTTTTAATCTCGATGAACCAAAACATGGATGGGAGCGCTTTGGAGAAAATAATGCCGACACAGTTTTAGGTGGTTATATTGAAGGGCCGTGGCTCACAAAGCACAAGGATACCTATTATATGCAGTATGCAGCTCCCGGAACAGAATTTAATGTGTATGCAGACGGTGTTTACACCAGTAAGTCTCCTTTAGGCCCTTACGTTTATGGTCCCAACAATCCCATTTCTTTTAAGCCAGGCGGGTTTATAAATGGCGCAGGACATGGAAGTACGGTTCAGGGTCCGCAAGACCAATACTGGCATTTTACTACAATGGCCGTAAATGTAAATATAGGCTGGGAGCGGCGCATAGGAATGTTTCCCACGTATTTTGATAAAGACGGATTGATGTATTGTGATACTTATTTTGGCGATTACCCACATTACGCTCCCGCAAGCGCAGGCGAGGCAGGAAAATTTACCGGCTGGATGCTGCTTTCTTACAAAAAACCCGTGAAGGTTTCTTCTTCCATAAAAGGTTATCCTGCAGAAAATCTTACTGATGAAAATGTAAAAACTTTTTGGGTGGGCGAAAAAAATGACAGCGCTCAATGGATTCAGATAGATCTTCAGAAACCATCGGACGTATATGCGATTCAGATCAACTACAACGATTATCATTCCAACCTGTATGGAAGAATTCCCGGTATGCATCAGCGTTACACTGTTGAAGGTTCTTTGGATGGAAAAGTGTGGAATTTGCTGGTTGACAGAAGCGGAAGTTTTAAAGATGCTCCGAATGATTATGTTGAATTAGCAAAATCTCAAACAGCCCGTTTTATCCGCTATAAAAACATACTCGTTCCCACGCCTTACCTTTCTATTTCTGATATACGGGTTTTTGGTGTGGGAAAAGGTAAACTGCCTGCAGAAGTTAAAAAATTTTCGGTGAAAAGAGAAACAGATTCACGAAATGCCTCGATTACCTGGGATTCACAAACGGATTGCCACGGCTATAATATTCTTTGGGGAATAGCGCCTGATAAATTGTATAGTTCGTGGATGGTGTATGATAAAAATTTTCTTGAAATGCGAAATCTCGACAAAGACCGGGTTTATTATTTCTCGATAGAAGCGTTTAATGAAAATGGCATATCCAAACGAACAAAAGCCATTGAAGTAAAGCCGCTATAGTGTCTTTTGAAAATAGAAAACCGGTTTATTTGTTCCTTTGTTGACTTAGAAAGAGAACTTTGGCGTCAGCTTATTGATGACAAATAAATTATACCGATATATGCAAATTGATAAACCTTAGTAGAAATATCCGGCAATAAAATCTTCAACCTTATTCGCTTATTTTTCCGGTAAAAGTAAAAACTTCAATGGAAACTGATTGCTCATAACCTGTCAGTTTTTTAATAACTGCTTACCTTTATTCAAAAAAACGATGAAAGCATTTTTAGGAATGGGACTATTAGGTTCCAATTTTGTAAAAGCCATGTTGAAAAAAGGTGAACAGGTAAAAGTATGGAACAGAACCACCTCAAAAGCACAAGCACTGGAAGCGGATGGCGCACAGGCTTTTGAAGATGTAAAAGCAGCAGTTAAAGATGCTGATGTAATTCACCTGACTTTAAAAGATGATGCCTCAGTTGATGAAGTTTTATCGGCTGCAGAAGCCGCATTGAAACCTGGAGCAACGATTATAGATCATACTACAACATCAGTAGAAGGCGCCATCCAAAGAACAAAAGCCTGGAAAGAAAAAGGATTCGCTTATTTGCATGCGCCTGTTTTCATGGGACCAAAAAATGCGCTCGAAAGCACAGGTTTCATGCTCGTTTCAGGCAATCAGGCGGTGATCTCCAAATGGCAGGATAAACTGGCTTCCATGACCGGAAAATTATTGAATTTCGGTGCGCCTGAAGGCAAAGCTGCCGGTATGAAGCTTATCGGAAATCTGTTCCTCATTTCACTCACAGGCGGACTTTCTGATGTGCTGAAACTGGCAAAATCAGTGGATATTAACGGTGATGAAATAAACAATCTATTTAGCCAGTGGAATCCGGGTGCGATGGTTCAATACAGACTCAAAACGATTCTTGCGGGCGACTTTTCTCACCCTTCATGGGAATTAGATATGGCGCGCAAAGATGCAGATTTGATGATGAAAGAAGCAGAAAATGCGAACGAGGAATTAACCGTAATACCGGCGGTTGCTGCGCTTATGGACGAATGGATAAAAAAAGGGCATGGCAATGACGACTGGATGATCATTGCTTCGTAGAATAGTAAATCTGAAACTTATTTGAACCAGCAAACGAAGAAATACCCCTGATTCTAAATAACCAAGAAGGTTTATTTAAGGTTTTTTAATTTTATGTGTGTTTGATAAAACCTTCTTGGTTTGGTGTTTGATGGAACCTTCACGTATTTGTTTCCTTAAAAGGCAGCTACATAACGGCGACTAATTTCATTAACTTTGATTCTAAAATTTATTTATGGATAAAAAAGAAGTTTATATCCTTTCTGCCGTGCGCACACCGATTGGTAGTTTTGGTGGAAAATTAAAAGATATACCGGCGACAAAACTTGGTGCGACTGCAATCAAAGCGGCAGTAGAAAGGGCTGGGATAAAACCGGAAGATGTGCAGGAAGTGTATATGGGATGCGTGTTACAGGCCAATCTCGGGCAGGCTCCCGCAAGGCAGGCGGCTATTTATGCCAGTCTCCCGGAAAATGTTTGTTGCACTACGGTGAATAAAGTTTGTGCCAGCGGAATGAAAGCCATTATGAATGGCGCTCAAAGTATTTTATTGGGAGATGCCGATGTGGTTGTTGCCGGCGGAATGGAAAATATGAGCAGCGCACCGTTTTATGCACCTTCTGTACGTTGGGGGAATAAATATGGAAATACAACTCTCATTGACGGAATGGCAAAAGAT
>JBQCFO010000318.1:0-3743 GCA_051959055.1 Ginsengibacter sp.
ATTTCTGCGAAGAGGTCTAAGTTAACATCAATATCCAAATCCAGAAAACCTTTTTTTTCCAAATTTTTTTTTGCCTCTTCAATGTGAATATTTGCCATAGTATTTATTATTAATACCTTTTTTATTTAAAAGCCTATTACTATTATGAGTGTGAATTTGTGGATAGATTGCCTTTTTATTTTGATGCAAATTTAAAACTTCCTTCTTATCCACCTTTATCCACATTCTTTTAACACGATTCTTTTAACATTCATCTTCATTTAAACTACTTTTTTAACAATGGTTAATAAAAAAAGATGTTGATAAAAAAACGAAACTTTTATTTTCTAAAAGTGTGAATTAGGATGGGAGAAAATGTTGCTTCTTCTGTCAAAACCGTCCGAAAGTTGAAAAATGAACAGAGTTATTAGAAGTTATTCAGAAAGCAAATTTGAAATAAAGCGGTTTCCCCACACAAAAAATAATTTTTACACAGGGTCATGTTGAAAACTATTTTTTAAAAAATAAAACATGTTGCTGCTATTAAAAAGAAAGAAGTGGCTTTCAGTAAAGCCACAAATATTGCTAATTTATAAATGCAAAAATTGTGTCAAAGGGCCCGGGTTATTTTTAAAAAGAATTTTAAAAAAACTTTTTTCGGTAAAAAGCCTGTCAGTGCTAATCTTAATAGGTTATCCACAATTTGTTCCTATTCTATTTTACACTATTTTTGCCGCCTTAATTCACAAAATTTAGAGTAAATACAACATGTCAATCATTCAGACTATCCGTGAGAAAGGCGCTGTAATCGTAATTGCATTGATCGCAATCAGTCTTATCGGGTTTATATTAATGGATTCTATGAGCAGTGGCCGTGGATCAATATTTGGAAACACCAATACTTCTACCCTCGGTGTGGTAAATGGTGAAAAAATAGATCTGAATACCTTTAATGATAAAGTAAAAGAAGTTCAGCAACAATATCCTGATGCGGGAAGCGCGCAGAATAACCAAATAATGGAATCTGTTTGGAACCAGATGGTTGCCGAAAAAGTGGTGGATGGACAATTTGAAAAATTGGGCATCACATTTACGCCCGATGAAATGAGCAGCATTATGTTTAGCAACGATGCCCCGCAAGCATTGAAGCAAGCTTTTACTGATAAGCAAACAGGCCAATACGATATTGAACAAGCCAAGCAATGGTGGGCGCAAACCAAAAGAAATAAAAATGAAGAGCAGAGAAATGCAATTATTTCACATGTAATTGATCCGATTAGTTTGAATAGTTTGTATAAGAAATACACTTCTATGATTGCGGGAAGTATGTATCAGCCAAAATGGCTTTCCAAAGAAATGAGTGAAGAAAAAAATCAGTTTGCCCGTATTTCTTATGTGGCAGTTCCTTATACCGTTATCAGCGACAGCGCTGTAAAAGTAAGCGATAATGACATTCAGAATTATCTCAATAATCATAAAGCAAAATATCAGCAGGAAGCTGGCAGAATCATTTCGTATGTATCATTTAGTGCGTCAGCAAATGCAGAAGACAGCGCAAGGATTTTACAATCATTAAAAGAGTTAAAACCACAATTTGCTGCTGATTCCAATGCAAAGTTTTTTCTTGGAAGAAATGCTTCCTCTGTTCCTTTTTTTGAGGGTTATATTCCAAAATCAAAACTGCAGGTTCCAAATAAAGATTCAATTATTGATTTACCCAATGGCGGTGTTTTTGGACCTTATGAAGACGGAAAAAACTTTGTGCTTGCAAAAAAACTTGATACGAAAATAATACCGGACAGTATCGAATGCCGTCATATTTTATTAGGAACGGTAGATCCTCAAACACAACAGCCAATAATGGACGACAGCACAGCACACAGAATTGCAGATAGTATCGCTACAGCAATAAAAGGCGGCGCTAATTTTGATTCGCTTGAAGAAAAATATTCAACAGATCAGGCAGCCAAACAAGAGAAAGGGGTAATGACTTTTGATATTATGACCATTCAAAGTGAAAATTTTTCGAAGGAGTTTGCTGATTTTTTATTGAATGATAAAGGAGAAACTAAAAAAGTAGTGAAGACACAATTTGGATGGCATTATATAGAAATCCTCGCCAAAAAAAATCCGGAAACTGCTTATAAAATTGCTTATATGGCAAAAGAAATTGCGCCAAGCGATCAGACAATCAATGCCGCAAATACAGCTGCTATAAAATTATCAGGAATGGCAAAAGATGAAAAATCTTTCGATGATTATGTGGCGAAAAACGGTTTGAAAAAAGTAACCGTTCCCACTGAAATAAAAGAGAATGATTACCAGCTTGGAGCTTTACAGGATGCGCGGCCGATTGTAAAATGGGCGTTTGAGGCAAAAGAAGGCCAGGTATCAGAGCCATTTGCGGTAAAAGATGATTATATAGTAGCAATTGTTGATAAAAAAGTAAAGAAAGGATTGCCCGATGTAAATACAGCGAGGCCAATGGTGGAAGGAATTATTGTGAATATTAAAAAAGCCGATGAAATTAAAAAGAAATTAAATAATCCGGCAACTTTAGAAGCGGCAGCAGCGCCATACCATTTACAGGTGTTAGAAAGTGGTGCAGATTCAACACTCACTTTTGGGGCGCAAATTATTAATGGAATCGGAAATGAACCAAAAGTTGCCGGTGCGGCATTTAATAAAGATTATCAAAGCAAGGTTTCTCCTGCGTTTGCCGGAAATACCGGTGTTTTTGTAATAAAAGTAAACAGCGTTTCTTCAAAACCCGCCGTATCAGCAGAAATAGAAAAAATTCAGATGAATGAAGAATTGAATAGAAACATGCAGTCTGCATTGGGGCAATCATTCCAATCTTTGAAAAAAATTGCGGATATTAAAGACAACAGGAGCAGATTTTTTTAGAAGAAATAAACATAGTTCATTTTAAAAAAGTCATCATTTAGATGGCTTTTTTATTTGCAGCAAATGAAGAAATAACGCGAAAAATGATTTTGTAACTTTACATCAAAAGTTAAACAGATGGAAGATATTATTGTGAATAAAGTAGCCCAAAGCGGATTGAAGACTCTCGACCTGGAAGAGTTTTACCCAAAAGAAGAAGTAGTGGTGTTTGATCTAAAAGATCATTTGTTCATGGAACTGATTTTGAAGGAAAAAGAATATCGCGAAGCATTAAAAAAAATGGATTGGAGTATTTATCAAAATAAAAATGTGGCTATTTCTTGCTCTGCTGATGCAATTATTCCGCTTTGGGCTTATATGCTTGCGGTTAGTTACCTTCAGCCCTATGCAGCTGATATCATTTTTGGAAATAAAACAGAAGCTTTCAATATTTTATTTTTAAAAAATTTAGCGAAAATAAACATAAAAGAATATGAAGACGCAAGAGTGGTGGTAAAGGGTTGTGGTGATAAAAAAATTCCTGAAACCGCTTATGTTGAAATCGCTAAAACCCTTCGGCCTATTGCCAAAAGTATCATGTACGGCGAAGCTTGCAGCACGGTTCCGATTTTTAAAAGGAAATAGAATGGGTTTTGAGCAAACAGGAAAAGAGGTTATTTCTTTGTTTGCTGTTTGAGAATCACTTTCCGGAGGAATTGAGTTTCCTTTTTCTCAGTAATTCTCTCTTTTCTGCATCTGCTACATTATCATAATTATAAGGGCAATGTCTGCAACCGTTGCCACAGCAGAAACCGCGCAAAAGATGATATTTTTCTGTCAAAACCATCAGGCCGTTCTTGTCAAAATAAAAATGAATT
>JBQCFO010000319.1:0-2629 GCA_051959055.1 Ginsengibacter sp.
TAGTTACACGAAAAGTATCGTATAACAGGTATGTATACACGAAAATTAATCACTCGGGATTGCGCGGCTTGGTAGAGTATTGAATTTGAATAAGGCTCACGGCCTCATTGGCAATGCGCCATTGTTTCAAGTGGAGAAAACATAGCGTGCCCAGGTACTGTTCAAAAAGTACCCGATTTGGTTTTTCAAAATAGCGGCTGGAGTATTTAGATACTTTGAAGATGTAATGATGGGAGTAATAGAAAATTGCTTTTAGGGTGATGCGGCCGGAAAGGAACAGGGAGACTAATCTTGAAATATATTGGAATAAGTGCTGCACAAAGTGCAGAAACAGAATAATTTTGTATAGTAAAAAGATACTCATCCAATAAGTTTAAATATGGACGAGTCTCAGCAGTAAGTTTATAAGCTATAGCTATGAACTCCTACCTACCGCATCGCTGGGATCCGACTCCCGATCAAACGGATTTACGGCAGGAGCTCATAGCTATAGCAGTGCAAAGATAGCACCTTAAGCCATGAGCATAATCTACCGTCCCGTTGATCTTAAATTGTCGGAATTCGCGATCGAGACTCTTTCAATAATCTACTTCAATTATTTCATTACAATAAATGTATTGTTGTTATTTACATGTAAATGTAATCGCAATTTAATTACAAAACAAATATTTTGAATAATTTTTAGGACGGATTGTTATTTCTATTTGGAAATGGCAAGAAAAAAGGCATCTTTTACTTCTGAAGAACTAAGAGCACGACTATTAGAACTTATTAATCTATCAAATTTGGAAATACCAGGTTTTGCAGAATTGGTAAATATTTCAGAAAGCCACTTGAGGTCGCTGCTTAATGGGAAAAGGAATTTCACGGAAGAGATGGCTAATAGAATTGGAAATCCATTTAATTTAAATGCCGCAAAGTTCTTAGACACTAATTTCAAATTAACTAAACAAAAAATTAATACTCTAATTTTGAATAAATTTTATGAGGAAAATAAAGTTAATTCGGCCTATTTTCTCGAACAGAAGGAATTTAGAAAAGATTCTCTTTTTATAAAGAACAATTTGATATTAAAGAGCGATTTTTTCAAAAGCCCTAAATTTGTGTCCGATGTACGAGAAAGATGTGGAGAACTTGATAAGTATTTTGCCAGTAAAAAAATCTCTCAAATATTAAACTACTTTGCTTATACTGGTATATTAGAAAGGTATCACGATTTTCAAATAAAGAAGAATGGTGAGAAGGGAAAAAGATTACTATCTCTTTTTTATAAGAAATAATCGCAAAAGTCATAAGTCATTATAGAAGTAATTGCATTTATGCATTCCTGTTATACTTCTTTAATTTGCAGTAAAGGAAGAAATAAGGAAGATTTTTATTTTCTAAAAGGAATTTTCGTTTGTTCAGGACCATTAGGCTAGTTAATCTTACAGAAAACGATGAAATTATTCAAGGATAAGTAAATTTTCTTTTTTAAAAGAATTAAAAGTACCAATTGATCTAAAAGTTGAAGCGATTTTGGACCTTTCATTTTCAATTTAGTATCTTTAACGAGTTAAAAAACTGTTTGTTAAGTTTGAAAAAAAGGAAGCACGATTTTGTTCGTGCCCGATATTAGGAGTTTGACATATCCCGTTTTGTAGGGCGGGAGAAGTGGAGTTCAAAATCTGATATCGTTTCCTTTTTAATTACCTGATAAGAAAAGGAGCTACCTTTTTGCCTTACCTTTTGCTTGTGCTAAATCCGAAGCCGCAACTGATTTTTGATTTGGTGTGCTTTTCGGATTTCTCAAAATGGCAGATGCTTTGGAAGCAACATTAGCCGAGGTTTGCTTTTTGTTCATGAATAATGAATTTAGAGCATAAAAAATAACCAACATTTTATGTGCGTGGTTTTTCACACAAGCCATGGGCATTTTGCTGATGTCAATGTTTACAAATATTAGGCATGCTGATGCATTCATACATCATATATTTGCATTATTAACACCAATCTTTAAAGTCGGGGAAAAAATTACTTCCGTAGAAAGTCGAGAGGATCATGACTATGTTTTTCTGTATTATGTGGTTTCATGACATTCTCACAACACTCCATTAGCATTGCTTTATGCAAAGGCCCCATTATAAAATCGAATTTCAACTCTGCCATCCGATTTGATATTTCTGTGTGTAATTCCAGCGCGGTCATATTGTTTTATTTATTTTAACTAATATTTGGTCTTAGTGGAATATCAATAACCGGTTTTAATGCTTCAAGCTGGGTAGCATATTTTCTTACTACCTGATCGTACAAGTTGGTAATAGCTGGCGCCTCAACAGTAATTACAATTGCATATTGAATTTTTTGTGTAGTTGTATCATTTTGACCTTCTAGCCTTGCATTATAATGAATGTCAAAAAAGGGTTCTACTAAAGTTTTTCCCAGAAAGTGATTCGTTGCATGGACACAATTTTCCCACTTCCATGTATCAGCTCTCAATTCTTCCTCTGTAAGGGGAGTACTTGATTTTTGGGATTTGGAAAAAAACGGTTTAGTTACTGGATGAGCAGCACCATCTTTAAATTTATTTTTATTAGGTCTAAAAATTGGAATCAATCCACTTCTGGTATAATTATCGGGGTGATGTGGA
>JBQCFO010000320.1:0-2326 GCA_051959055.1 Ginsengibacter sp.
ATGATATTGAAAGAAGAAAACCCGGTGCGAAAGGAACTACACCTCGCAAAGAAGATGACATTCCGGAAATAATCAGTGGTGTTTTTAATGATAAAAGCACCGGTGCGCCCATCACTATTTTATTTAAAAACAACAATACCAGAAGCGGGGATTATGAAAAACAAAGAGCAGTTCCCCGTCCGGGCCATGCAGATTTTGTAGCGCATAAAAAATTCAAAGGTTTTGAAGATTACCGTGGTGGTGGCCATTTCAGCGGAAGGCTTACGGTTTCATTGGTTGCTGCGGGTGTTGTTGCTAAAAAAGTACTTGCCTCTTTTTCTGCTGATAAAAAAATTGACATTGATTCAACGATTCTTGAAATAGGCGGTGAAAAAGATTTGGAAAAAGGTTTGCAAAAAGCGATAGATGCCAAAGATTCTATCGGTGGAATTGTAGAATGCAAGGTTTCTAATTTACCGATTGGCCTTGGCGAACCATTTTTTGATTCAGTAGAATCATTGATCAGTCATGCTGTTTTTTCTATTCCTGCTGTAAAAGGAATTGAATTTGGCGCCGGTTTTGCCGCAGCAAAAATGTTTGGAAGTGAACACAATGATGCGCTGATAAACGCAGACGGAACTACGGCTACAAATAATGCAGGTGGTATTGTTGGCGGAATTACCAATGGAAATGAATTAGTATTTCGCATCGTGGTAAAACCTACTTCTTCCACACCAAAAGTGCAGGAAACACTGAATGTGGAAAGTGGAAACGTAGAACCTTTTTCAGTAAAAGGAAGACATGATCTGTGTATTGCTTTACGTGTTCCCGTGGTGCTGGAAGCAGTAACCGCAATGGTTCTGGCAGATTTAATAAAATAAAAAACCGGAAAATGCCATAGCATTTTCCGGCAGGATTGTTGGATAATTATTAAGATAAAACTCATGTGTTGTCCAACTTAAATGCGGTGCACATTAAAAAAAACTTACAGATTTGGACTAACTGTTCCGTTCAGAATATATTTTATTTGCACTGCTTTTATTGTATCGGTTGCCTGTGGAATACCCATCAGCATAATTGTATAAACTTTATCTTTCTCAACGCTAATAGTCCTGTTTACCGAATAATTTTCACCCGAAGCGGTTACAGTAAGATTGCCCGGATTTACGCTTTTAAAATCAGATGCTGTAGCAAAAGATGCATCTGCATTTACTAGATTATTCCCATTTTGTGTAATGCTAAAATCTGCCTTTGAGGAATCCGGCACAGCATTTACATAACGAACGAATGCAAGTCCTGAATTGGTAGAAAGTGAATCAATATTATCATTCACCACAAGATTCCGGTAGTGGCCATTTGCTCCCATAGCAAAAACGGAATAAAATTTCGATGGTTCAAAAGCATAATTCGTGCTGGAAACAATAGTATCAGCATTAGCAAGGCCCAGACCAAGCGTTCTGTTGCCACTGTAAATGGACAAATAAGTTCCTGAATAATTTGTATATACCATGGGCGAATTGGTGAGATAGTTACCAGACATGATAAAATCAACTGCGGGTTGATCAGGAATTAAATTAATGGCCATCAAACCAGAAACCGGAGTATTGTTTACAGGCGTTTCCTTTTTACACGCTGCAAACAAAAAAACCATTGCAGCAAGTGCATACATAAACTTGTTTTTGAAAATTGAACTTTTTTTCTTTTCCATAGAGTAATTTTTAAGGTTACGTGTTAAATAATGCTTTTGATTCAAATAAAACTGAAGGTTATCAATCTGAAAAAAATCCACGAATAGTCAAGGCTTTTTAAGTTTTAGTTTGAACTGATTACAGCTAAGTAACCAACAATATTTGAAAAGGTTTTGCTAAAATGGATAAAAGGTCTTGGATCATTCAGATTAATAATCCGGCTGCCTGCAAAAAGGGTTTCGATCAAATCTGCTTCAGAAAATGCCATAGCAGGCAACATTATTGTCCTGGTAATTCATAATTCTAAAATTTCTATTTTGCTTTTTGAAAAACAGAAAATTAAGAAGCATTTATATTTTGAAAGAAGCATATTTTAAAGGCACAATTTTTGGTTTATCATTTAAATAATTCTTACAACTAATGTATAAAAAACTCTTGCTGATTATTATTGCATTTATTGGCCTTACGCTAAACAGTTGCAGTAAAAAAGTTCATCCGTCAAAAACAGCGACGGTTATTCCTTCAAAAAATAATACTTCCCCCGAAACCAATAAACCTGCTATCACCGTTACTCCCGCTGAAACAAAAAAAGTTGACTCAGCAGAAACTCCCAAACCAGTTATTAAACCCAAACCAAAAGCAGAATTTCCAAAAGTGAT
>JBQCFO010000321.1:0-14977 GCA_051959055.1 Ginsengibacter sp.
TGCAAACACAGATTGAAGACCAACAAAAAGAAAGAGCAGTACGAATAATTTTTTCATGAAATGAGAAGTTACAGGATGTCAATTACCAAAAATAATTTCATCCGGGAGTTCGTTTTTGTCAACATCTTTGTCGTAAGGAAAATGGTCCTTTAATGCCTGGCCAATTTTATAAACAGAAGCGGTGATACCGGCTACCACACTGTCTTTACTGAATACAGAAAGAATATCTTTTACCACATTTTTCCAATGTTCATTACCAGTAGCTTCGTGAATCCCTTTATCGGCAAGAATAGCAAGCTGTTTATCTTTTATCGCAATGTAGAAAAGCACCCCATTGCGCAATTCTGTTTTTTCCATTTGTAAATTGGAAAAAATTTCAACTGCCCTGTCCAAAGCATCTACATATTTACAGCGCCCTTCCACAAAAACCCGTATCTCGCCACTGGTTTGCTTTTCTGCATCCTGGATGGACTGAACAATTTTTTCGTTTTCTTCTTCTGAAAAAAAAGGTTTTTTTCGGGAAAATCGCCACATGATGTTGCGGGTTATTTTATATTAAATTGAATATCCGGATTCTTTTCAGCGCCCACATCTGCTTTGTAATAAGGTTTCACAGGATACCCGAGAATCCGTGCAAAAATATTATTTGGAAATAATTTTACTTTCAGATTATAATTATTTACAGTGGTATTATAATCCCTGCGGGCAACATTAATACGGTTTTCTGTGCCTTCTATCTGGGTTTGAAAATCGCGAAATGCCTGTGTGGTTTTCAAATCAGGATATGCTTCTGCTACAGCCATCAAACGACTGAAAGAGCCTTGTAGCTGAGCTTGTGCCTGTTGATATTGAGCAAGACTTGCTGAATCATTTACGTTAACCTGCACAGAAGTAGCCCTTGACCGCGCATCAATTACATCTTTTAAAGTAGATTTTTCAAAGTTTGCAGAACCTTCAATTGTTTTTACAACACTACTATAAAGGTCGGTCCGTCTTTGGTAATTTGTTTCCACATTACTCCATGCGTTTTGAACCCCTTGATCGGCGGTTGCAAGCCCTCTTTGCTGATTGCAGCCCCAAAAAATTAATATTACAATGATTCCGAGTATCACAAAAAGCCCGGTTCTTGATTTCATATTTGTAGTTTTATTTTAATAAAAAATTAAAGATAAATGATTTTGACTTTGACAAATGATTTTGACTTTGACTGTTATTAGTTTTTTTGAATGATATGTAAGTGCATTTTATTAAAAAATTGAAATTGAATTTAAAAAAACTATCCAGTAAACAAATAAATATGACGAATTCATATTCTGCTTACTTAATTCGTAATTCACAATTCGCAATTCACCCTTCACCCTACCATTCCGGTTCACCCAATAATTTTTTCCTTCAATAACCATTCTGCAATTTGTACCGCATTGGTAGCAGCGCCTTTTCGCAGATTATCACTCACGATCCAGCAGTTTAAGGTATTCGGTTGTGATTCATCCCTGCGTATCCTTCCTACAAAAGTTTCGTCTTTTTCATGCGCAGATAACGGCATTGGATAAACGAAATTCTGCACATCGTCCTGCACAACAACACCCGGCGCATTTGATAGAGTCTCTTTCACTTCCCGGAGATCAAAATCATTTTCAAATTCAATGTTTACACTTTCACTGTGACCGCCCATAACGGGAATTCTTACACAAGTAGCCGTCAATTGAATGGAATCGTCGCCAATGATTTTATGAGTTTCATTCACCATTTTCATTTCCTCTTTGGTATATCCATTATCCAAAAAAACATCAATATGAGGAAGTGCATTTTTATCAATCCTGTATTTGTAGGCCATTTCACCTTCAATATTATTGCGTTCATTTTCCATCTGCTGCACCGCTTTCACGCCGGTTCCTGTTACACTCTGATAAGTGGAAACAACGACTCTTTTAATACGATATTTTTTATGAAGCGGATTTAAAACCAAAACCATCTGTATGGTGGAGCAATTGGGATTGGCAATAATCTTATCATTTTTAGTCAATTCATTTGCATTCACTTCCGGAACAATCAATTTTTTTGAAGGATCCATGCGCCATGCAGATGAATTATCAATAACGGTAATTCCTGCTTCAGCAAATTTCGGAGCCAAAGCAAGCGAAGTACTGCCTCCGGCTGAAAATAAAGCTACATCCGGCTTTGCTGCGATTGCATCTGCTGCAGACACCACTTTATATTTTTTATTTTTAAAAGTGACTTCCTTGCCAATTGATTTTTCTGATGCTACAGGAATTAATTCTGTTACCGGGAAATTTCTTTCTTCAAGCACTTGTAACATTTTGCTGCCTACAAGCCCGGTAGCGCCTACCACTGCAATTTTCATGTCTTTATTTGTTTATTTTTTAGCTTGCGAATTTAATGCATTTCAATTTTTTGATAAAATAAACTACTTATCTTTAAAACAAACTATGAATGCATGAGAAAAAAAACTTTCATTTTCTTTTATTCATTATTCATTTTCAATTGTGCAGATGGCCAGTTGAGAGAAAATTTTAATGATGGCGACTTTTCTAAAAATCCAGCCTGGACAGGAGATACAACAGATTTCATTGTAAATGATGGGTTGCAATTGCAAAGTAGTAATACAACAGCAGGAAACAGTTTTTATTTAAGTACCATGAATGAAATTGCCACCAATGCAGAATGGGAGTTCTGGATACGGCTTGCTTTCAATCCTTCATCTGCAAATTATGTAGACGCTTATTTAACAGCCTCTTCAGAGAATTTAAAATCAATTTTTACAACAGGATATTTCGTTCGCATTGGAAATACAGAAGATGAAATAAGCCTTTACCGCAAAAATGCAGACGGCACAAACGTCAAAATTATTGATGGTGAAAATGGAATTTTAAATCACAGCAATAACATTTTGAAAATAAAAATTATTCGCGACAAATCCAACCAATGGACGCTTTACCGCGACCTCAGCGGCACTGGGAATAATTATATAAAGGAAGGAACAGCCGCCGATTCTACTTATAATACTTCTGCATATTTTGGTTTCTTAATTAAACAAAGCACCTCTTCTTTTTTTCAAAAACATTTTTTTGATGATATTATTATAAAAAAATTCGTACCAGATACCATCCCGCCCCAAATTCAATCTGCCATTGTTATTTCAAATACTGAAATCGATCTTTCGTTTGATAAACCTCTTGAAAAAACAAGCAGTGAATTGTTTTCCAATTTCTCATCGAATAATCAATTGGGAATGCCAGCATCCGTAATTTTAGATCCTGCAAACCCGCGACTAATTCATCTTTCATTTGACAAATCATTTACTAACGGTATGCCATACACGTTAAATATCAACGGAGTGAAAGATTTGTTTGGGAACGAAATTGTAAACGGGAAAACAACTTTTGTTTTTTATCTGCCACAGATATATGATGTAATAATTGACGAAATTTTCCCTGATCCAAATCCACAGGTTGGCCTTCCTCTTTTTAAATATTTAGAATTAAAAAATGTCGCAGCGTTTCCGATCAATTTAAAAGACTGGAAATTAATGGATGGCAATTCTACTGCAACCTTGCCTTCATATAATTTATTGCCAGATAGTTTTGTAATTGTTTGCGCTAATAATTCTGCAACTTCTTATTTGCCGTATGGGCCAACAATCGGAGTTGCTAATTTTCCGGCAATGAATATTGCGGGAGCAACCATTATTTTAAGATCTGCAGACAATAAAACCATTCATGCAGTTCAATATGACCTGAATTCTTATAAAAATGAAATAAAAAAAGCGGGTGGGTGGACACTCGAAATGATTGACACAAAAAAACCATGTGCGGGGCCATCTAACTGGAAAGCAAGCATTGATGCAAGCGGCGGTACGCCTGGAAGAAAAAATTCGCTTGATGGAAGTATTAAAGATGAAACGGCACCTAAATTATTACGCTCTTTTGTTACAGATAAATACAACCTTTCGCTGGTATTTGACAAATCGCTGGACAGCATCAAAGCTGCTTCTGTAAGCAGTTATATGTTTGATAAAAATTTAACCGCAAAAAATATTACCGTAACTCCTCCATTTTTTGAAGTAGTAAATATTACTTTAAACAAGCCGGTTGAAGAAGGAATTACTTATAATGTTATTGCCAAAAATATTTCTGATTGTGCAGAAAATTTGATTGGAATAAAAAATTCAGCAAAGTTTGGACTAGCCCAAAGTACTGATTCAATGGATCTGGTGATCAATGAAATTTTATTCAATCCATTACCAAATGGTGCTGATTATGTGGAGCTTTATAACCGCTCAAAAAAAATCATTGATCTCAAAAAAATTTTTATAGCCAACCGCAACAGCAGAAATGAAATCAGCAGTCTTCAACAGATTACCCCGGAAACGGTTTTATTATTTCCAGACGAATTTATTTTATTGACAACCGATGCAGATGTGGTAATAAGCCAGTACATGACGACAAATCCAGATGCATTTCTGCAAATGGATCATTTTCCTTCTTTTCCCAATTCAAATGGAAATGTAATTGTTTTAAACAACCAGGGAAGCATTTTAGACGAAGTACCATATTCTGAAAAATGGCATTTTCCATTGATAAAAAATGTAAAGGGAGTTTCTTTGGAAAGAGTAGATTATCATGCACCTTCCATTCAGAGCAATTTTCATTCGGCGGCCACTTCTGTTGGTTACGGCACACCGGGCTATAAAAATTCACAATATCAAATCACAGAAGAAATGCGTGTAGGTATCACCGTTATACCTGAAATATTTTCACCTGACAATGATGGCAAGGATGATTTTGTTACCATCAATTATAGTTTTCCGTCCGCCGGATATGTTGCTAATATTACTGTATTCGATGCTTCAGGAAGGCCGGTACGCTATCTACAAAAAAATTCGGTGAGTGGAATAAAAGGCACATACCGATGGGATGGATTAGATGATAAAAACCGGAAGCTTGCACAAGGCATTTATATTATTTACACGGAAATTTTTAATACAGAAGGAAAGAAAAAAGCTTTTAAAAATACCGTGGTCTTAGCGAGAAGATTTTGAGTGTAATTTCTTATTTCAATTTTTCATTTTGCTGATGTCTTTGCCCATCACGCAAATTTTTCTTTTCAAAATTTTTATTTAAAGCATCTGCAAGATCAACACCTGTTTGATTGGCCAGACAAATTAAAACCCAAAGTACATCAGCCATTTCATCAGCAAGATTCTTATCATTTTCATTTTCTTTATGAGATTGTTCTCCAAATTTCCTCACCATTATTCGTGATAATTCTCCTACTTCTTCCATTAATATTCCCAGGTTGGTAAGCTCATTAAAGTAACGGACGCCGGTTGTCTTTATCCATGTATCAATATTTTCCTGTGCTTTTTTTATCGTTATTTCATTCATAGTCGGTGATTTTTTTAAAACAAAGTGCAATAACAAATGTCAGCAATTATATTTCTATAATTGTTGTATTTATTTCAATATTAAGACAGTAAACCCGCTTGACCCTGACTGGCAGGAATCACATTGATTCATTTTTCCAAATAGAAATGAAATATGACAAAAAAACAGGTTTATTTATTTTTCCTGAGAAAGAGGAAAAGCCCCTGATGATGTACAGCAAAGCTTTCGGCCTAAAATATAGAGTGCCCCTGTAGAGAACAGGAGCACTTTACCAAAACTAACTGCTTATGAGTCGGAGCGAAATTTAGAACATTTATTCGTATTGGCATAATTTAATTTCATTTTTATTTACACCTTTTTGTAAAATCAGTTCTAGAGGTCCTTTTACTTTAATGAACGAAAATGAAAAGTTACTTATTTATTGGTTTACTGTAATTCCTTCATTCCATTTTGACAGTTCCATTATTCATTAAACTTCTGATAAAAGAAACTTTCTTTTCGTCGATTTTTTCTTTGGTTGTGGAATCAGATTCCAGATTTTAAAAAATATTTTTTTCAAAGAAAATTGATTTATACATAAAATCTGTACATTTAAACTTCCAAGTCGAATTTTACGAATTCATTTATTCATCTTTTTAAAGAATCTTTTTAATTTTTAAATTGAATATTCAAGCTATTTTAAAATCCATTTTAAACATAAAAAATAAATTTTTTAAATGAAATTTACCACAAGACTGCAGCTTTCTGCCATGATGTTTCTTGAATTTTTTATATGGGGCGCATGGTTTGTAACACTTGGCACTTTTTTGATCAATAATCTAAATGCAAATGGCAGCCAGACTGCCGCCGTATTTTCGACTCAATCGTGGGGCGCTATTATCGCTCCGTTCATTATCGGATTAATCGCTGACCGTTATTTCAATGCTGAAAAAATAATGGGCGTATTGCATCTTATCGGGGCAGTTTTATTGTACCAGGTATATCATATTGGGTCGGTTACGGGCGTATATCCTCCCGAAGTTTTTTATTACCTGCTGATTTATATGATTTTATTTATGCCTACATTGGCATTGGTCAATTCCATTTCATTCAATCAGATGACGAACACGGAAAAACAGTTTCCACCAATCAGGGTTTGGGGAACGATTGGATGGATCGTTGCCGGCCTGGCTATCAGTTTGATTTTTTTATGGGATTCAGCAGAAAGTGTAAAAGCGGGCCTGATGAAAAATACATTTTTATTGGCTTCCATCGCTTCATTGGTTTTAGGCATCTTCAGTTTTACCTTGCCAAAAACACCGCCAAAAGTGGCAAAGGGTGCAGATGTGAAAGTATCCGAAGTTTTGGGATTAGACGCGCTAAAACTATTGAAGGATAAAAACTTTCTCATCTTCTTTATTGCCTCCATACTGATTTGTATCCCACTGGCATTTTATTATCAATATGCCAATCCTTTCCTGCAGGATATTGGAATGAAAAATCCAACGGCAAAAATGAGCCTTGGGCAATTCTTCGAAATATTTTTCCTTTTGATGCTTCCTTTCTTTTTTAAAAAATTCGGATTTAAAATAACCATTTTAGCCGGTATGCTTGCCTGGGCAATCCGCTATGCATTATTTGCTTATGGAAATGCCGGAGATCTCACATTTATGCTCATTATCGGAATTATTTTACATGGCATTTGCTATGATTTCTTTTTTGTATCAGGACAGATTTATACCAATGCCAAAGCTGGCCCGAAATTTAAAAGTGCCGCACAGGGATTGATTACATTAGCAACTTATGGTATTGGAATGCTCATTGGATTTGAGATTGCCGGACTTATTGCAGACGCATACAAAACTGGAGAAAATGCTTTTGATTGGAAAATGATTTGGATCATTCCATCAATTATTGCTCTTGTTGTCTTTTTATTATTCGCAATTTTCTTTAATGATAAAAATGAAAAACCAGTTGACCAGACTGTGAATATTTAATACTATGAATTTAAAACAAAACAGAAGATCGTTATTAAAAAATCTTGCCCTTGGAACAACTGCGGCCATTGCTGCGCCTGCGGTTTCCTTTGCAGAAAAATTCCGTTTTGATAAAAATGACAATAAGCTTAAAGGCAATATCAATCATTCTGTTTCAAGATGGACTTTTGGTTATCTGACTTTAGATCAATTATGTGAAGCAGTTAAAAAAATGGGATTACATGCAATTGACCTCGTAGGCCCTAAAGACTGGCCTACTCTTCAGAAACATGGAATTTACAGTTCGATGTGCTATACTGCCGGCGATAATAATTTGTATAATGGATTGGATAATCCGGTTTATCATGAGCAACTTATAAAAGAATATCTTGAAGTAATTCCCATTATGTCGAAAGCCGGATACAAAAATCTCATTTGCTTCAGCGGTAAGCGCGAAGGAATGGATGATGAAACGGGCATGAAAAATTGTAAGACCGCATTGGATAAAATATTACCTTTTGCCGAAAAACACGGAGTAACCATGGTAATGGAAATACTGAACAGTAAAATTGATCATAAAGATTATATGTGCAACCATGTAGAATGGGGAGCTGAACTTTGTAAAAAAATTTCTTCAGAAAATTTTAAATTGCTTTTTGATATTTATCACGTACAGATTCAGGAAGGTGATATTATCAGAAACATAAGGGATTATCACCAATACATTGCACATTATCATACCGGAGGAGTTCCTGGTAGGCATGAGATAAACGATAGCCAGGAATTAAATTATCCGGCCATTATGAAAGCAATTGTGGCAACAGGATTCAAAGGATATGTGGCCCAGGAATTTGTGCCTACTTACCCGGATAAACTGGATTCATTGAAAGAGGCTATTAAGATTTGCGATGTTTAATGTGCTGATTTGCTAATACTAATGATGTGATTTACTATTAAAAATTCAATATTGGTAATTAATAATTCAATAATAAAATAATTCAATAATTTAACAACTATGGCAGAAAACACTTATGATGCAATTGTTATTGGCTCCGGAATTTCAGGCGGCTGGGCAGCAAAAGAGCTGACTGAAAAAGGCCTCAAAACCATCATGCTCGAAAGGGGAAAAAATATTGAGCACAAAACAGATTATGTGAACGCCGTGAAAGGCCCCTGGGAATTTCCACATCGGGGCGGCCGTACACAGGAAATGATCAAAGATTATCCGGTGTTGAAAAGAGATTATCCTCTAAACGAAATGAACCTCGATTGGTGGGTCAATGAAAAAGATTGCCCTTACACAGAAATAAAAAGATTCGATTGGTTTCGCGGCTATCATGTAGGTGGCCGATCTCTTTTGTGGGGACGTCAAAGCTACCGCTGGAGCGATTTTGATTTTGAGGCAAATGCCAAAGATGGCATTGCCGTAGATTGGCCAATTCGTTATAAAGATATTGAGCCGTGGTACACCTATGTTGAAAAATTTGCGGGAATAAGTGGTTCAAAAGATGGACTGGCTCAATTGCCTGATGGTTATTTTTTGCCAGCAATGGATATGAATATCGTAGAAAAGGATGTGGCTGCAAGAATCAAAAAAAATTTTGGAGGCAAGCGTGATATGATCATTGGGCGCACTGCCAATATCACTGAACCCATCCAGGAAAGAACCAATTGCCAATTCCGTAATAAATGCTGGCTCGGATGTCCGTTTGGTGGATATTTCAGCACACAATCGTCCACACTTCCGGCTGCTATGAAGACAGGAAACCTGACCGTTCGCCCGTGGTCTATCGTTACAAAAATCCTTTACGATAAGGATACAAAAAAAGCTACAGGAGTGGAAGTATTGGATGCAGAAACCAACAAAACCTATCAGTATTTTTCAAAAATTGTTTTCTTAAATGCTTCTACATTCAACAGTGCCTGGGTTTTGATGAACTCCGCAACAGATGTATGGCCCGATGGACTCGGCAGCAGCAGCGGAGAACTTGGACATAATATTATGGATCATCATCTTGGAGTTGGCGCTTCAGGGCAGGTAGAAGGTTATGAGGACCGCTATTATTTTGGCCGCAGGCCTAATGGAATTTATATTCCACGATTCCGGAATTTATTCGGGGATAAAAGAGATTATACCAGAGGATTTGGATACCAGGGAGGAGCCAGCAGGCAAGGCTGGAGCCGCGAAATAGCCGAAATGAATATTGGGGGAGAATTTAAAGATGCACTTGCAGAACCGGGTCCATGGACGATGGGAATCGGGGGTTTTGGAGAAATACTTCCTTATCATGAAAATAAAATTACTCTTGATAAAACCAGAAAAGATAAATGGGGATTGAATATTTTGGCAACGGACGCAGAATGGAAGGACAATGAAAGAAAAATGCGTATTGATATGAAAAATGATGCCATGGAAATGCTGGAAGCCGCCGGGGTAAAAAATGTAAAAGGTTTTGATGGCGATGGCACCATGGGAAGAGGAATTCATGAAATGGGTTCTGCGCGTATGGGATTGGATCCTAAAACCTCTGTTTTGAATAAATGGAACCAGGTATGGGATGCGCCAAATGTATTTGTAACAGACGGTTCTTTTATGACCTCATCAAATTGTGTAAATCCGTCATTAACTTATATGGCAATGACCGCTCGTGCAGCCGACCATGCAGTGAGCGAATTGAAAAAAAGGAATATCTAAACTAAAATGCTGCCCCTGTTTTTTAAATAAATTTTATCTCATTTTTTTTAAAATTTAAATAATGGAAGACCAACAAGAAAAAAAAGTTTCAAACGCCTCACGCCGTGAATTTTTAAAAAATACCGCTATTACGGCAGCGGGATTTATGATAGTTCCACGTCATGTATTAGGTGGAAAAGGATTCATCGCTCCAAGTGATAGACTGGTAATAGCAGCGATAGGTGCCGGTGGAAAGGGCGCTGACGATATCAATCACTTCTACAAAAGCGGAAAAGCAGAAATTGCTTTTTTATGCGACGTGGACGACCGCCAGTCTGCCGGCAGCCGGAAGAAATTTCCGAAGGCAAAATATTACAAAGATTATCGCGAAATGTTTGACAAAGACGCTAAAAATATTGATGCTGTCTCTGTTTCCACTCCCGACCATACACATGCAGTTGCAGCTTATACCGCCATGCAATTAGGAAAACACGTATATGTTCAAAAACCACTGACACACGATGTATATGAAGCGCGCATGCTTACCAAAGCTGCGAAAAAATATAAAGTCGTTACACAAATGGGCAACCAGGGTGCTTCCGGTGATGGTGTTCGCCAATTGATGGAATGGTATGATGCGGGCATTATCGGAGATGTTCATACCGTATATTGCTGGACAGATAGGCCTGTTTGGCCGCAAGGAATTCCGCGTCCAACAGAAGCTGCGGCGATTCCACCCGAATTAGATTGGAATCTGTGGCTCGGCACTGCCCCGGAAAAAAATTATTTTAACAACCTGGTGCCATTCAATTGGCGCGGCTGGTGGGATTATGGTACAGGCGCTTTGGGCGATATGGGATGTCATATTGTACAACCGGCTTTTGCTGTTTTAAATCTTGGCTACATTAATTCCGTTCAGACAAGCGTGGGTAGCGTCTATACCGGTCCGTTCCAGCGCGGCTACTTCCCGGAAAGCTGCCCTCCATCCAGCCACGTAATTATGAAATTCCCAAAAACTGATAAAACACAAGGTGAAGTGACGGTTCATTGGATGGATGGTGGTATTCAACCTGAAAGGCCACCTGAACTCGGGCCAAATGAAGTATTCGGTGATGGCGGAAACGGAACTTTATTCATTGGAACAAAAGGAAAAATGATGTGCGGTACTTACGGAATAAATCCGCAATTATTACCAACTTCAAAAACCAATGAAGTTAAAGTACCTCAAAAATACCCAAGAATCCCTGGTGGTGAAGACGGGCACTATACCCAATGGGTGGAAGGGGCGCTTGCAGGATATGGCAAGATGCAGATGGATTCAGATTTTGCTGTAGCAGGCCCACTTACAGAAGCTTTACTGATGAGCAATCTTGCTATTCGTGGTTATGATATCAGAAAAGCACGTTCAACTGGAAAAGGTTATGATTACCCGGCACGTTATGTTGAACTATTATGGGACAATGATAATATGAAAGTTACAAATGTACCAGAGGTAAATCAATTCATCAAACGAGATTACAGAAGTGGGTTTGGAGTAAATTATGAAGTTTAAAATTTAAAAATAAAATCATGAACAGAAGAGAAGCCGTACAATATATCTCACTCCTTTTTGGAGGAACCATCGTGGGAGGCAGTGCTTTTTTATCAGGCTGTAAAAGCAACACCGGCGTATCCATGACATTTAATGATGCAGACATCGCATTTTTGGATGAAGTGGCGGATACCATTCTACCTTCTACAAAAACGCCAGGAGCTAAAGCCGCAAAAACAGGACAGTTTATGACGGTCATGGTAAATGATTGTTATGAAGCAAAAGACCAGAAGGTTTTTCACGAAGGCATGGAAAAACTCGATGATCTTTCAAAGAAGACTTATGATAATTCATTTGTAAAAATCACTCCCCAACAACGACATGATCTTTTAGTGAAATTAGATGCCGAGCAAAAGGATTATATGAAAAATAAAAAGAAAGAAGATCCTTCACATTATTTCAGGATGATGAAAGAACTCACTTTACTTGGATATTTCACTTCTAAGATCGGATGTACCGAGGCACGCCGGTATTTTGAAACCCCGGGTAAATGGGAAGCGGATATTCCCTATAAAAAAGGAGATAAGGCTTTTGCATAATTCAAAAAAAACTCTGAAAAATTTTTCAGAGTTTTTTTTTGAAAATAAGATTTGCAGTTATTTGTTGCCCTACTGTTTCGGTCAGGCGGCCCTTGTTGGCTGAATGGCTACATAGCAGCTAGTTGCACTTTTTGTTGTAGTTCTATCACGCTTTCTTTAAATAAAATATCCGTATCCATCAGGTCTTTCACGGTTTGACAACTGTGAATAACGGTCGTATGATCTCGGCCACCAAAATGCTCTCCGATTGTTTTTAAAGAATTTTTAGTAAAAGCTTTTGCGAGAAACATCGTAATCTGCCTTGCCTGCACTATTTCACGCTTGCGGGTTTTTTGTAATAATTTTTCATACGGCACATCGAAATAATCGCACACCATTTTTTGAATGGTATCTATGGTTATTTCTTTGGAAGAAGATTTGATAAAGTTTCTTAAAACTTTTTTCGCGAGATCCAGATCAATTTCTCTTTTATTTAATGAAGATTGTGCGAGCAAAGAAATCAAAGCTCCTTCCAGTTCACGTATATTGTTCTGAATATTGTAAGCAATATATTTTACCACTTCCCTGGGCATTTCCAGGCCATCATTCTTCATCTTTCTTTCCAGGATCTCAATCTTTGTTTCATAATCCGGAACCTGTAAATCTGCACTCAATCCCCAACGAAAACGGCTGAGCAATCTTTCCTGTACTCCTTCCAGATCTTTTGGGGGTTTATCTGTCGTTAATATTAATTGCTTACCGCTTTGATGCAGATGATTAAATATTGCGAAAAAAGCATCCTGTGATTTTTCAGCCCGGTTGAAAAACTGAACATCATCAATAATCAATACATCTATCAATTGATAAAAATGTATGAAATCATTAATTGCATTATTCCTTCCGTGATCTACAAACTGGTTGATAAACTTTTCGGAACTTACATACAAAACCACTTTATTATTATGCAGGTTTTTAACTTCATTCCCAATTGCCTGGGCAAGATGTGTTTTTCCTAAACCCACTCCACCATAGATTACCAGCGGATTGAAAGAAGTGGTTCCTGGTTTTTCTGCAACCGTTTTGCCGGCACGGCGCGCCACGCGGTTACAGTTACCTTCTATATATGAATCGAATGTATACGATGGATTCAGCTGCGGATCAATCTGCATCTTTTTAAGCCCCGGAATTACAAACGGGTTCTTAACAGGATTCGTTATGACCAAAGGAAAATCCATTTCATTATTTGAATATGATTTATAACCATGTCCCGGCACATCCATCATCACAGGTTTATTTTTGCTGTTGCCGCTATCCACCATGATCCGATATTCGAGCATTGCATTTTTACCCAATTCCCTCTTGAGGGTTTTTGCCAGAAGGTTTACATAATGCTCCTCAATATACTCATAAAAAAACTGACTGGGTACTTGTATTGTTAATACATTTTCTTTCAGCAGTACAGGTTTGATTGGTTCGAACCATGTTTTGTAATGTTGCCACTCAACTATATCCTTTATAATTTTGAGACAATTATTCCAAACTGTTTCGCAAGCATTATCCATTATTTTCCTTAAGCCGTTTTATAAATTTAGAAAATGGGTGTTTCTGTGGGAATGATTAAAAATTTAAACAAAATATGTTTGTAGAAATTTTATCAACAACAAAGCGAATATCAATAGAATTTGTTGAAAAAAAAATTTTTTATTCTCTGATTTTTTACAATAAAAATTTATTTCTGAATGCCAAAATACAAATCATATCCATTTTCAAATACCCTCAGATTTTAAAAGGTGCACCCGCATTGATTTCAAAGGAATGAAGGGTTTTTTTTGAAAGATTTTAAATAAAAAATTAATTGATTTTTGTGGAAAAAAATATTTTTTATCTTTTGTTATAGATGTGTAAAAGATTTTTTGTGATTATCATTCAAAGCATCACCTTTACCGCCATTCGATTTATCTTTAAACAAAATTTTGAATTATTATGAGTTATGAATTAACCGGAAAATTGTTAATAAAATTTGATACCACACAACGCACAGAAACTTTTAAAACACGAGAATTTGTGGTAGAAAAGTCGGAAGATATTAATGGTAAATTAATTACCAATTTTATTAAATTTCAATGCGTGCAGGAAAGAACCGGAATTGTAGATCGTGTAAACCCGGGTGATGAAATAAAAGTGTATTTTAATATTCGTGGTAGTAAATGGGAAAAAGATGGAAAAGTTTCTTATTTTAATAATCTCGACGCATGGCGAATAGAGCAGGTGTTGCAGCCGGCTAAAAATGAAATCATAGATCACATTGATCACGAACCACTCGACACATACACTTCATCAGACGAAGCGACAGATGATCTTCCGTTTTAGGCAATCTATTTATATACATCTTTTTAAAAGTTTTTATTGTTTTTGATCAAAAATCAAAAATAACTTTTGGAATGTTTTAAAGCGTTTTAAAGTTTTCAGGATAAACACCTGGCACTCATTATGCAACAACAAATTTCACTCAAGCTTCCTCCCACTTACGCTGCTGATGAAGTAGCAATAATTGAAAATATTGCACTGGCAGCCGGAAAAAAAATCACAGAAATTTCAGGTTACCATTTATTAAAAAAATCGATTGACGCCAGGGGTAGCTCGGTTTGGATCAATCTTACTTTAAATGCATTTATTAATGAACCTTTTTATCAAAGAACCTTACAGAAATTTAATTTTAAAGAAGTAGGCAATTCTTCCAAAAAAGTCATCATTATTGGTGGTGGCCCCGCAGGAATTTTTGCTGCATTGCAATTAATAGAGTATGGAATAAAACCCATCATTCTTGAAAG
>JBQCFO010000322.1:0-2146 GCA_051959055.1 Ginsengibacter sp.
TTTGAGAAGATACCCGGAAGCCAGACAGCTGCACCAGACGTTTACAGAATATTACAGCAGGCTGAAAGACCTGAAAATACGAGCTACCAGTATGCTCACTGCAAAAGAACGCTACCGGTATTTTGAAAAACATTTCCCTCAATTACTGAACCGTGTAAAGCTGGAATACATTGCTTCCTACCTTGATCTGAGCAGGCGATCGCTTGCACGGGCAAGAGGATAGGCCTCACCCCGAACCCCTCTCCAAAAGGAGAGGGAGGTAAAGGCACCGTCTCCAACCACTTCAAGGGGTTTAAACAATGAAAATTATTTTTTCTTTTTTTTTCAAAAAAGTGCCAAATGGCACAGCCAGGCGGTTCTTACGGTTCTAATTTTATATCAGAAAACAATACCATTATATCAACTTTCACTGCGTGAAACGTTGCTGAAAAAAAGAAATATCAACATGAACAATAATGAAAGCTCTTTGTCCTGATAGTGGTAAAATTATATTCGAAAGTATGCAGGATGCGCTCTGTGCTCTTGCTTTCATAAAGCAATCCGCTAAGCATAAGGGTATAGACGGGAGAAGAATTAAACATCGCAGCCATAAAGTGAGGCAAAGGAGAATTTACTATTGCAGCTTTTGTAAAGGATACCATCTTACCAGTTGGAGATGGTGGCCATTTGGAAACAAAAAACGTTCACTCAGCAATTTTGCAAGTCATGGATTACGCTAATACATATAAAATTTGCCGCCTGCCAGCCGGGTATCTGTATGCACATAAGGACGGTCATACCGGCCTGGCAGGCTTCTTAACGGCAAAGGGTATGCTGTGATGGACACACAACATACCCTTTAAGAAAAATTGTAAAAACATGTTTTGATGTTTTTACCAACTTATTTCAAACTTCAAATTTACGGCTATGCCAACAAATAAAAGTCTACGGACTATAAAATTTATCCTGCCATTAATGGCAATCATTACAGCTATTTCAGTTTTTGCTTTTACTCCAGGCAATGTGAACCATACAAAAAAAGTAACTGATCATTACAGGTTCACACTTGACGCTCCCCTCATGGCTACTACATCCGGCTATGTTACCAATGTGAACAACTGGTCTTCTGATCTTGTGCCAGTGGAAGAGGACGATTTACAATGCCAGACCGGTGATTATCAGCCGTGTGAAATCATCGCACCGATTGCAGATGTGAGTTCAACCACTCATAAGTTGAAAGGAAGTATTTCTGCATCACTCGGTAGTAGCAGTTTCTATGTCGTTGATGACTATACTCCGACAACCGGAAGCGCAACTTTTAATAACCGGCAGCAATAATTATTGACCAGCCAATAATTATTAAAGGACAAAAGAATGTTACACTTTCTTTTGTCCTTTTTTTTGCGTCGACTACATAGGGTTCTGTGCCATCCCTGTAATACGGATGATATCATCAGGGAGAGGCAATGCATAATAATTCGCATTTGGGGCGAGGGTATAAGTAACTCCATCAATTATTCTATGGAGCGTGATCGAGGCGCCCATCTCATTGTATCTTTTTATGTCGGACCATCTCAGTCCCCTGAAAATAAGTTCCTTTCGCCTTTCTTCTAAAATCGTATTCAAAGCATCAGCCTGGCCGACTGCAGTAACGGGAATAAAATTGCCGGAACTGATCCTGTTCAATAACAGCCTATTCAATTGCTCCATTGCGTTATCTACATCGTTCAGGCGCGCATAACATTCTGCACTTATTAAATACATTTCAGCAGTTGTAATTCCTGTAAAAAAGGTACTGCTTCTTGTATAACTGCCTTTAAATTTGTGATACCCGTTTGATGCTGTAAAAAATGCGGATCTACGTAAATCATCATCTGCGTAGCTTGCATAAAGTGTCGTATCTATTAAGGCTCTTGAGGCGGAATGAGTTGTAATATTTCCATTCATCTCTGTATAAAAAATAGTTTCTGAATTATATTTTTTGAAGACGTTGGAGAAAGAAGTTATAGAGCCGGTGATGTCTCAATCAGAGCATGGGGTCATATTATAGTCTATAAGATCATGTTTAATGGAAAGGGAAAGATTCGCATATTTTAAGGCGCTGTCAAATTGGTTCATCAATAAAAAAGTACGGGCCAATAATCCATAAGCAGCACAAGCGGAAGGC
>JBQCFO010000323.1:0-8826 GCA_051959055.1 Ginsengibacter sp.
AAAAGACAAACCATTAAACGGCGCATCTGCTCCAAACCACAATGCTGCCTCGTCGCAGCAGGGAATCAGCCTGCTTTTTCAATTTCTTGAAAAAAATTATGAAAAGAAAGGGTATGATGATGCGCTAATAAATCATGATAATACCCACATGGAACAAAATATTGCTGCATTAAAAAATGAATTGGAAAGAACCATCAGAAAAGTAAAAACCTTTTATGAAGATTTTATCAGGGAAATTAATTTTCACATCTCAAGCCGCAGCAGGAGCGGCATGGTGGATACGGTGGAGGAATTGAATTCAAAAAAAGAGACTGCCGAAAGCCATATTCGCCAGGTACTGGAAATTGAACAGGAAGCAAATGAAAGCAGGGGAGTAGCGCAGGGAATTGTATTGAGCTATACACGTGGGTTCAGAAATGGTCTCGCAGCGATTTCGCATCATTCAATCATGAACAGAAACTTTTAAAAAACAGCCATATGAAAAATTGGTGGATTCGCTTTGGATGTTTTCTGACAGGATACAATTATAGTATCGTAAGAAACTCAAGCGAAGTAGCTGCAAAAACAGTAAAGCGATATACTTCTGCGATGTTGATCGTTTGTATATTATGGGCATTTATCGGCTATTGCTTTACGCGCCGGTATTTACATGGCGGAAGCTATGGTTCCGTTGCCGGAGCAGTCATACTGGTGATTATTATTGTGCAGATAGAGCGGCAAATCATCTTATCTATTAATCCGACATTCTGGCTTTACCTGGCAAGAGGAATTATTGCCTGCACCATGGCCATCATTGGCGCTATCATCATTGACCAAATCATTTTTAAAGAAGACATTGATTTGGAAAAAATCAATTCTATTGAAGAAAGGGTAAGAAAAGCATTGCCACCAAAAACTGAAGAGCTACGCAATCAGAGTGCTTCCCTTGATTCGGCGATCAATAAAAAAGAAGTAGAAAGGCTTGCATTAATTAAAGATGTAGAGGATCATCCGACCACTAAAATTTTCTCTACAGAATCAGCAGTGAAAACTGAGAAACGAACCATGATTGATTCGGTAACCGGCAAACCTATCGTAACAGAAAGATCTACCCCGCAGATGGTAACAGTGAGTTCAAACATGCCAAATCCACAGATTGGAATGATTGCGCCACTTGAAAGAACCATCAGCGAACTGAGAATGCAAAAGTTATCTAAAGACTCAGCACTTTTAAATATCAGGCCTGCTCTTGAAAAAGAGATTAGTTCAAAGGTGGGTTTCCTCGATGAACTGGAAGTGATGTATCGTTTGATAACCAGGTCGAATGTAGCCCTCATCGTTTGGTTGCTTTGGTTCTTTTTTCTTTTTGGATTAGAAATGCTGGTATTGATCAGTAAGGTAAATGAGAAAGAAACCGATTATGAAAAAACGGTTAAGCATCATATGGCCTTACAGGTAAAAAAACTAGATGCGTTTGCCAGGGCTGCAGAGGGAGAATAACGTGCAAAACCAGGGTGTCTGGTCGCGACACCGGTTTAAATAGTAAGAGTGTTATGCTCCACGTTGAAATAGCCACTATCCTTAAAATAATCCAAAGAATAGTCCAGTAAACAAACAAATAGCGATAAATTTATTACTACAAATCTTTTGTTTAAAATAATAGTAAAAACAAAGAGTATTATTTTTTGCAAATTATCTTCGCTTTTATCGGTACTAAACATACAGTATGTCAAATCCAAAAAATACTTTAAGCCAGGACGTTACAAGATTTCTTGATAATCTGAAGCATCCGTTACGTCAGGAAATTGAGCAGTTGCGTATCAGAATTTTAAATTCCAATAAGCCATTGACAGAAAACATAAAGTGGAACGGGCCAAATTATTGTTTTGAAAATGAAGACCGGATCACTATGAAAATACATCCGCCAACTGCTGTACAACTCGTTTTTCATTGCGGCGCAAAAGTGCAGGAACAGCCGAAGGAAAAATTAATTCAGGAGCATTCCGGCTTTCTGCTTTGGAAAGGAAACGATAGGGCAGTAGCAACTTTTAAAACCATGAAAGATATTGAAAACAGGAAAGCTGAAATAAGGCAAATTGTTTCTGACTGGATTTCTGCCACTTCAAAAAAACTGGATTAGCGAACTCCGTTGAATGTTTTTAAAAAAAAGTACAGTGAAAAAGACATCATTATTCATTTTAGTTATAGCGATATCATTCTGTTTAGGTTTTGCCTTTAAGACAGTTATTTCAAAACAATCTAATAAGCACACGACAATGAAAAAAGTAACAGGTATTGGTGGCATTTTTTTCAAATGCAAAGACCCGCAGGTAATGAGAGAATGGTATAAGACAAATCTTGGAATAAACACAAATCAGTATGGGGCTGTATTTGAATGGTATCAGGGTGCTGACAGTACAAAAAAAGGATTTACTACCTGGAGTCCTTTTAATGAAACAACGAAATATTTTGAGCCCTCGTCAAAAGATTTTATGATCAATTACCGGGTTGAAAATTTAGAAGCACTTGTAGAGGAATTGAAGAAAAACGGAGTCGCAGTTGTGGATGCGATTGAATCGGTTGACTATGGAAAATTTGTTCATATTCTCGATCCGGACGGAAACAAAATAGAACTTTGGGAACCGAATGATATTGAATATGAAAATTTGGGTAAGCAAATGGGAAGTGAAACAACGAAATAACAGGTGCCTGGCATCTCATGGTTCTTGTCTCCGCGAACCATATTTCTCAATTTGTACTAGTAAACGAACTTTTACAGCATTTTTTTATTTTCTTTCTCTGAGCATAAACAAAGAGCTTTTTCAATCTCCAGTAAGAGCAGCCGGCAACAGCAACAGGAGAAGACCTGCGCCAGAATGGGTAACTAAATTATTTAAAAAATTTATCATGCCTCCAATTTGCAGGATTGTTTGTAATATAATTTGAAATCGTATGATAGGATGATTCATTTATGATGATGTGTTCATAATAATTGCGTTGCCATAATTTACCCATCGTTTCGTTTTTCATTTTATAAATATCCAAACACTCATTTGATACCAATGATTTATACGCACCAACGATATCGCCCAAGGTTCCCGTAGGGGCAGGGCTTGCCCCTGCCCTCAAATCATGGCAAGCAGTTCTCCCGGTGCTTTTCAATGCAATTATTCCATGCATGTGATTAGGCATTATTTGAAAAACATCCATTTCAAAATTTGGAAAACGTTGTGGTAATTGTAACCATTGTTGATAGGCAATTTTGCCGTGTTCATTCATTATCATTTCTCCATCTTCAATTTTACCAAAATGACAAATCATATCGTGACAACAAATGGTAACAAAATACAACCCCGCCTGTGAATAATCATAGCCCTTTAGCCGTATTGACCTCCGATGATGAATTTCAGGATTGTATTTTAATTTGTTATCCATTTTTTTTATTGTAGGGGCAACCCCTTGCGGTTGCCCTGTTCATCGGGCAGGGGGAAACCCCGCCCCCTACATCGTTGCCCTAATTGTTGCGGTTGCCTTGTTTATTGGGCAGGGGTAAACCCCGCCCCTACATCGTTGCCCTAATTGTTGCGGTTGCCCTGTTTATTGGGCAGGGGTAAACCCTGCCCCTACATTGTTGCCCTAATTGTTGCGGTTGCCGCAATGTGTCGTCCGCCACCGTTTCATCGTGGGGGCAAACCCTTGCGGTTGCCCTTATTCTTACGATTGCCCATTTGTTCGGGTTAATCTAATGTGTCCTCCCCAACCATATTGGCAGGGGTAAATTCTGCCCCTGCATTGTCCTAAAATAGGATAAGCAGTTTTCAATTTTCTATCTGAAAAAATTTGTATCTCCAAATATACACTTCTCCCAAAAACTATCTTCCAAAATACAAAAAGCCATTATTTCTTTCTTTACTGTGGTACATATTTCCTCTCTCGGTATTATCAACCACGATTTTGTCACAATAAAACCATTTCGTTTCAATATTGTTGACGTGAATTACCACGGAGAATTTAGGCGGGAACATAAAATACGTGATTATCTGTTAAAATTTACCCCTTATGCAACATAACCTGCAAAAGCAATGTCAGGATTGTAAAAATTGTTATCATGAAATACATTCCGCTGGCGTTTATTTGTTTGCTGGCAACCGGAGCCTGCTATAAAAGCAATGGCTTATCAGGTGCCAATGACGGTGATAAACTTATTTCAATTGTTTCGGACAGTGCCGGTATTTTACATTTTGGTTACCGAAACCATGTTATTACAACTCTGAAGCAACATATGAATGATGTGGATCAGGATTCTGGTATTATTAATTATACAAAGACGGATTCAAACGAAATAGTTTCTATCGGATTTCCCCAAGGTAATTATACCATTAACTATAAACTAAAATCGTCAAAATTGCCTTTACTGATTTATTATACGAATCCGGATACTACATATGTTCACTCGCCCTACATGGCAGAATTTTTTTATATTCCGGGCAGTGATATTTTAGATTCCGTTGTTTACCATTATTTCTACCCGGTGGTGTTTAAGTTTACCTATTCGGGTCAGAATATATCCCGGATAACTGAATGGAAGGAATTACCTGCAGAAAAGCTGCAAATAGGAACTTTTGATTTTACGTACGATTCTACGCCCAACATTTTCCGTCAAACGGATCCGTTGCTTTATATTTATAGTTACCCAGCCTCTGCCTTTTCACAGACCATGGTGATGGCAACCTTTTTTGCAGAAACTTTTTCCGGTTCTACCTTCAATAGTGTGGCAACATCGGGAATAACAAGCAATCCATGGTCTCAAAGCCCGGTAACCTATACGATGACTCCAAATCTAATAACGAGTACGATGACCTATAGTCTTAATTCTCACGGAAAAGTGACTGAAGAGGCATTTAGTAATCATATTTTTGAAGTGCTCGTAGGCAAGAAATATGTGTATGAATAAAAAGAAAGCTCCGGGCGATGGAAATCTCATAACCCGTTGTTCAAAGCCCGGCGATATCCCTGAAGGAAATTTCCGCCCGAACGGGCTGGTAACGCTGATAATTTTTGCAGCAGGAATTATTCTCAGGAATTACGCCAATTCTTTTTCCAGTTTTTTGGTCATATAAAATCCAATGAATAAACCAAGCCCGGCCATCGTAAAAATCATTGCAGGATAAACAGCATGTGAATCCAGCGTGCTATAGGCTGTCAAAAGCAAAGCAATAAAAACACCTACGCCGATGCCCATCAGGAGTAGGGCAAAGTTTAAAATGATGACCTTCCCCATGGAAGCTCCGTTTTGTTTGCCTTTCATAAAAATGCCGGCATCTGCGCCTTTATCGATTAAGGCAAGCCGTTCTTTGTTGCGGGTTGATAAAAAAAGATATACAATACCAAATACAGAAAGGAAAAATCCAATGGCAATGATAGCATCCATAAATTGATTTTTTAAATGATTAATTTTAATGTGTACAAAGGATATGACGTCCTTATTTTGAAATTGGTTACGCATAACAGCAACTATTTTTTTTAAAAAAATAATTGTAACCGGGGCAAAAAGCTTATCGTCTTATATATAACAGATGGACAAATTAAACGATCAACATTATATTAACCTGGTAATCGCGGGTGATACCCATGCTTTTGCTATATTGGTTGACCGTTATAAAAACCTCGTCTATACACTATCCCTGAAGATGCTTCAAAGCCCTGAAGAAGCTGAGGAAGCTGCTCAGGATACATTCATTAAGGTGTATAAATCGTTGGCTAAATTTAAAAGTGAATCGAAGTTTTCAACGTGGCTTTACAAGGTAACTTACAATACCTGCCTAGACCGGTTAAAAAGTAAAAAGAGAAATGCATCACTTGTTTCTTTCAATAATTTAGAAGAGAAGGAAGTTCTATCTTTATCAAATGTGTTGGATACAATTGAAAACCGTGAGAAAAAACAAATGATTCAAAACTGCCTGGATTTGTTACCTTCCGACGACAGTTTTTTATTGACGCTTTATTATTTTCATGAAAATTCTTTGAAGGAGATTTCAAAGATAATGGGTGTCAATGAGAACAATCTCAAAATAAGGCTTTACAGAAGCAGGATAAGGCTTGCCGGTATTTTAAAAACACAACTTGAACCCCAATTAATCAATCAGTATGAAAGCCAGGGATGATAAAAACATAGAAAGTCTGGTAGAAAAAATGATGATGGAATCGTCATTACAAGCTCCTCCATTTGATTTTACCTCCAAAGTAATGTCAGACGTATTGAGTATAGAAAAGAAAAAATCAATCACCTATAATCCGGTTATTTCAAAACGCAGTTGGTTTATCATCTTTGCCGCTATTGGTGGTTTAATTTGCACGCTTATTTTTAATGGCTATTCTCAAAATCAAACAGCCAACAACATTGATTTCCATTTCATTAATGTTGGCAGGATTTTAAATGTTTTCAGCGGCTTCCAGTTTTCCAGTCTCACCCTGTATATTATTCTTTTAGGAATGATCATGATTTTTATACAAATCCTGTTTCTAAAGAGTTATTTTAATAAAAGATTTTAGAAAGATCTATAAGGTTTTCAACACCTATCACAGAGAAAAGATATTTGCAAAATTTAAGAGTAGATTTCTTTTAATCCGATAGGACACTACTTTGCCAGTAAACGAATAAATATCCGCAATTCCTGATTGCAGGAATGAGCAACGTCAGGAAGAGTTTTTTTTCGTTGTATTTCTTTCTGTTTTAGAGAAGTTTTCGCATCCATTTCTGCATGAGATATGTTTGGATCAGGAATTGATTGGTATAATTGTCGCCGTTTTGGATCCTGATTCTTGTCTGAATTTCAATGTAAACACCCATGCAACTATAGCACTGGTATCCCAGCGTATTTGAACAAAGGGATTGAATAAAAAAGAGCAATATGTAATGAATATAGAAGAACGGTAGTAAAAGAAGTGATAAGAAAAATGAAAAAGAGAAATAAAGAAGGCATTTTCTTTTGGATGGGAGCGGGCATATATTGTTCTATAAATATTATTCTAATTCTTAAGGCAATTAGCTATAACAATATTTTACGTTACAATTATATAATCGCTGGCGTGGCGGTTTTTGGAATAATTTTGAATTTATTTTTACTGAAAAAAAATACAAATAAGCATTAGTTGCTAAAGCCACTTCTCATAAATGCTGCTATAAATGTGAGCTCATATCCTATTGGATTTTATCCTTATTAGTTTACTCCAAAAGTTTCTATCTGTTTTAGAATTTAATATCAGTTTTTGACAAGGAATGATAAGGAGAGAATTTCGGGTAAAAACACTGTGTTAAACAGGTTTTTCCCCCTATCAAAGTACCTTTACTGTTTTTATCTTTGATGTCATTCTATCCCCGTAAGTCCTAACGGGATTAATGGTTTGGTTTTTTGAGTGCATTTCAATATCCTACAACTTATTACATCATCCTATACGGCCAATGGTATTCAGGTTTCTTCAAAGCCGATGCTCAACACAACTGTGGCGTGTTGTAGAACGGAAACCCAACAATGGAAGAATTTATTTTACGTAATGTTTTTTACCCTTAAGATCATGAAGTGAATAAAAAACTAGCCCGCTTATCGGGTTATTTTATATTTGACTGACTATAACTCATGCAGATTTGCAAGGAAAATAGGTGATTTGTTTGATATGATTCATTGCGACGCGCCCATTTCACTTTGCAAAAATCAGACAGGAAATAGGATGAATACAAAGCGCAAGTGTATGAACCTATGATAAAGCCAATTGGTAAGAGATAAGAAAATCAGGTGAATCTATCTGCTATCTATTTGGAATATAATAAACGGAGTGAGCCGAAAATCCGATTAAGAGTAGGCTGAGAAAACAGTAATAAAATGACCACACAGCAATTTATTGGAGATCACGCTGCACCTGCACCCATAGCTAAAGTAAGGAGGCAACAAGTGATACAAGGAAATGGAAAAATTCCCGAAGCCCTGCAAAGAATGGCAAATGAGCGCTCGTTCTACATTGAGGCAAAAGCAAATAAAAAGCCAACGGTGGAAGTGGAGCCGTTGCATAAAGAAGGACGGGATATATGGAGGATCTCTGTGCCTGTTGATGACAATTTAAGAGGAGCCCGCCCTGGCCTTACAATGGAAAGGCATCCTGCCACCAAGTATGTGAAGGAGATTAAAAAACAGGTTTCATTTCAATCGCTCAGGCCCGATTGGATGACCTTCTCTCCGGTACCACGCATTAGAGTAAGTCCTGTAATCCCATCAATGCGCAGGTTTGATAACACCCGCACAGAACCACTTTGGGTTTATGATAGCGCCCGTTATGCATTTGAAGATAGTTCATGGCCATGGGGATTGGTAGGCCGGATTTTTAACAGCGATGGATACAGCGGCACCGGTACGCTTATCGGCCCAAGACTGGTGATAACAGCCGGCCATATGGTCCCATGGACAAGTGCTTCACAGGGAAGCTGGTGGATGAGATTTGTTCCTGCCTATTTTAATGGAACGTCTCTGTATGGGGCCGGCGTGGAATCTTATGTTTCCGACACCCGTGGTTATAATACCAATGGTAATGTAACCGGCTATGATTGGGCAATTTTGCGTTTATATGAACCGCTGGGTTCCTCATTGGGCTATATGGGATACAACAGCTATTCTGATGATTGGAATAATCATCCATACTGGAGCAACATCGGTTATCCGGGGGATATAGACAATGCGGAAGAGCCTTCATTTCAGCAAGGGTTCACCATCAATGATACGGACGGCGATGATGATGGCGGCGAAGAATTAGAAACTGAAAATTGTGATCTCAATCATGGTAATTCAGGAGGTCCCA
>JBQCFO010000324.1:0-5544 GCA_051959055.1 Ginsengibacter sp.
TTATTTTTATGCAGAGGATGGTTGCCGCACCTCACTGTTAATATTTGATCTTAAAGATTCATCCGAAATACCCGGAATTGCTGAGCCTTTTTTCCAGGAGTTGAATGCGAAAGTAACTATAAGTCCTGTAATGAATGCAGATGATCTTCAAAAAGGTTTAGGTGCATTGCAGCAAAATATGTCGCAATAACAACAGGTATAAGCGATGGACTTTTTAATTGGAAAACATTTTGCACACTTGCAAAACCTGGCATCGTAATTATTTTTTTCTTTCGGTAAACAAAGAGATATCCGCATTTTATAATTATATGAACAATCGGATAATGGGTGCGTTTTGATAATCAATCGAAACAATGTTTTCAGCCCCGAAGCATTTTGTAACAACAGATTTTAATCCCCTATAGAGATGTCGCTGTCAGCGCCCAAGATTGTCGTAAATCCCCCCTGATTTATTTCCTGTATCTTTTTAAGTTTGTATGGTAAAAAATAAAAACAGATTATGTTGTCAAAGTCACCGGCATTCAGCAGTTTTTCTGTAAATGATTTACAAAAAGCTAAAGCATTTTACGAGGAAATACTCGGCTTAAAAGTCGAAAATAATCCAATGGGTCTGATTGAATTGCAACTGCAAGGCGGAAACAAAATAATGGTTTATCCAAAGCAGGATCATGTTTCTGCTACTTTTACGGTTCTCAATTTTCCAGTAAAAAACATCGATGAAAAGGTAGATGAACTGGCTGCCAAAGGAGTAACTTTTGAGCAATATAGTGGCCAGATACAAACAGATGAAAAGGGAATTTGCCGTGGTAATGGTGGCCCAACCATTGCCTGGTTCAAGGATCCGGCAGGAAACATTTTTTCATTAATTGAAGAATAAAATGCGTGTGATTTTCTAAACATATAAAACTTAAAAGAATAAAAACTTATGATCAGCAATAGTGTTTCCCTGCGAAGAGTACTCAAAGCAACTCCTGAAAAAGTATATCGGGCATTTACTGAGCCCAATGCCATTGCGTCGTGGCTACCACCTTATGGTTTTCTTTGCACGGTAGATGAAATGAATGTGCAGTTGGGAGGAATATATAAAATGACCTTTCATAATTTTACCAGTGGCAAAAGCCACTCATTCGGGGGCAAATATGTAGAGATTAAACCCAATGAGTTTTTAAAGTACACAGATATATTTGATGACCCAAATCTGCCCGGCGAAATGACAACTTCCGTGTGGCTCAAAAAAGTTTTGGTCGGTACAGAAATAAAAATTGTTCAAGAGGGTATTCCTTCTGCTATACCAATCGAAATGTGTTATTTAGGTTGGCAGGAATCTTTGGAAAAATTGACTAAGTTGGTTGAACCTGTAATCCCTGATGCGTAAGTCTATGAATGCACACCTTCCCGGTGCTGGTAAATTAGATAAAATACGATGAGAAAAAGTAATTTATGCGCGGCCGGCATGTTTACGTGCCTCTGTTTGATAACGATGCATGCTTTCTCACAAGCGACCTTCAATATCTGGCCTGGAATTGCCCCGGGATCAGAGAGTTGGAAGCAAAAAGAACAAACAATTAAAAATACACCTGTCGGTACAGTAATTCTGAATGTAGTAACTCCTACATTGACTGTTTACCTGCCCGAAAAAGATAAGGCAACCGGAACCTGCATGATCATTGCTCCGGGCGGGGGATGTATTGCCCTGGCTATGAAAGCGACAGATGAATTGGCTACCAGGCTGAGTCAAAAAGGAATAGCTGCTTTTGTACTTAAATATCGGTTGCAGGAGAAAAAGGGAGAGGGAATGCCTAAAGATCTGAATGAAGATACCGCGTGCCAATATGGAATAGCAGATGCGGTGCAGAGTATTAAATTCGTTCGCCAACACGCTTTAGAATGGGGTATTTCTCCTGCTAAACTTGGCTTCCTGGGTTTTTCAGCCGGTGGCCAGATAGCCTGTGAAGCCATGCTGCAAAATGATACTTCATCACGCCCGGATTTTGTGGCGCTCATCTATGGTGCGCCGTTTGCTTCCATGCCTCTAATTTCTGCAAACCTTCCACCGGTTTTTATGACATGGGCCCAGGATGATTCGATAGCTGGATATGCTATGGAAAGATTTTATAAAGCTTTGGTATCAGCGGGATACCATCCTGAAGCACATATTTTTAATGCCGGCGGGCACGGCTTCGCTATAAACAAGCAAGGCACCAGCAGCGATCACTGGATAGATGAACTGGATTATTGGATGCAGGCAGAAGGATTTGAGGAAAAAGAAAGAAAATAAGTCGCTGCTAAATAACTATGGGACCTTTTTAGCAAATGATCAAATCTGATTACTATCCGATCGGAATTTTCATTTTCTCATTTCCCGGTTTTCATCATTTCCATTTTTAAATTAGCGAACGGGCATATAAATTGTAAAGTCTTAATATTGTAACATGTTTTTTCTAAATTACCTTTTTTAAACGTTTTACAATGCGGCAGGAAGCCGCGAAGGCTTTATAATTAATCATGAACGATCAGCCGGTTACCCATCCCAAAAAATTAAAGCAATTAGCAGCTACGGCCATTTGCGGAAATGATATTACTTCATCGTGCCTTTATGTTTCGGCGCTATGCATCGTATATGCAGGCCAGTATGCTTTTATCGCATTATTAATTGTAGGATTGGTTTTATTTTTTTTCAGAAAAATTTATGGAGAAGCGGTTGGAGCCTTACCGTTGAACGGTGGAGCTTATAATATTTTGCTCAATACAACCAGTAAAGGAAACGCTTCACTGGCTGCCTGTCTTACCATACTTTCTTATATGGCGACTGCCGTACTTTCAGCATCAGAAGCGATGCATTACCTGCACAGTGTTTTCCCGTTTTTTCCGGTAATCATTGCCACCATGGTCATCCTCACTATTTTTTTGTTACTTACTATCGGGGGCATCAGCGAATCTGCAACCGTTTCCCTGGTGATTTTTATTATTCATTTGGCCGCACTCGCCTTGCTAATCTGTAGCGCTATTTATTATGTGATGGTAAACGGACTGGACATTGCAAATATTAATTTTCATACTCCGTTAAAAGGAAGTATTTCCAATGCGATTTTCCTCGGCTTTAGCACAGCAATGCTCGGAATTACCGGCTTTGAAACTTCAGCCAATTTTATCGAAGAACAAAAACCTGGTGTGTTTCCAAAGACGCTGCGTAATATGTGGGTTTTGGTTATGATCATTAATCCATTGATCGCTTTGCTTGCGGTGGGCATTATGCCACTCGAGGTGGTTCCCGGTCATGAAGCGGCTTTTCTTTCTTTTATGGGAAGGGAGACAGGTGGAACGTGGCTCGCAACCGTTATTTCTCTGGATGCAGCACTGGTATTAAGTGGCGCCGTTCTTACTGCTTTTATCGGTGTAAGTGGACTGATGAAACGTATGACACTCGACCGGGTATTTCCACAGGCCTTAGTAAAAGAAAGTAAAAAAGGCAGCTCACCCAGGATTTTGATTCTGTTTTATATTTTATGTTTCTCCATTCTGTTCATTACTGCCGGCGAATTGGCGCCACTTGCAGGAGTTTATACCATTTCATTTTTATCGGTAATGGCTTTTTTTGGGTTTGGAAATTTGTTGTTGAAAATAAAACGTGCACGATTGCCACGCCCTGAATATGCGCCACCGATTGTAGTATTACTGGGAATTTTGGGAATTTTAATCGCCTTATATGGAAATGTAAAACTGCATCCGGATTACCTGATAGTATTTCTTCAATATTTTATTCCTGCCATTCTAATCATTTATATGTTTTTGAAAAGAAAAGTAGTAATTCATTATATGCTGCTTTATGCCAACTCTATTTTCGACAAAATACAAAAAGCGTCTGTTTTCAGTCGTTTTCATCTTACCAAAGAAATGAGGAAACTGAACCGGCAACCATTTGTATATTTTACCAAAGGCGACAATATTGCCATCCTCAATAAAGTGATTCAATATGTGCAGGACAATGAAATTACCCAAAAACTAAAAATAGTTACGGTTCTGCAAAAGGAACAAAAACTGAATAAGACTTTTGAACGCGATTTCCAGACTTTAGACCGCGCCTACCCTGATATTAAACTTGAATACATTCAAATACCGGGCGTTTTTGGACCTGAAATTATTAATAAATTAAGCCAGGAATGGAATATTCCTCAAAACTTTATGTTCATCGGTTCGCCCAGCGATCATTTTCCACACAGGCTTTCTGATCTGGGAGGAGTAAGGTTGATTATTTAAAAAATGATTACCTGGAAAATCACTAATCATGTTATTTATTGGTTTACTGGGATAGCCAGTCACTTTTCCAAAAATTCCTTTTTAATTTCATCGTACTCATAAAGATGCTCATTTGCTTTTCCATCCTTATCAAAAACAGATTCCCGGGTATTTAATGGCTCCCAGATAAATGTGCCTGACATCTGATTTCCGGGAATGGAAAAGGCAATTTTGTTCACTTCTTTTTTTAGTTGGGAATATTCAGCGACAATTACGGGCTTGTGATATTTTTGATGCAGCAAATTCAGGTTCGTTTGCAGATCATCCAGTGTTCCATGCCATTTGGGATAATACGACTCGCCGATCACATCAAATGAAACGCCGCGCTTCAGCATGTTGTCAATAAAAAATTCGGATTCTGCATTTTGTCCTCCCAAAGCAATGTGCAACAAAGTAATAATTGATGGATCCACTTTTTTTACCGCAGCCATTCCTGCGTTCAATAACGTCGCCAGGCTGTCTAAATGCTGCACATTTCCGGTTGGCCACAATATTCCATGATTGATTTCATTTCCTGTTTGCACTATATCCGGCAAAGTTCCCTGGGCCTTTAAAGCGTGCAATACATCGGTGGTATAATCAAATACTTTTTTTGCAAGCTGAGGGAAATCTAATCCTTCCCATGCTTTTGGTTTGAACTGTTTTCCCGGATCGGCCCATGTATCGCTGTAATGAAAATCAAGCAAAAATTTCATACTGGCTTTTTTAATTCTTTTTGCCATTTCCAGGGTATGTGCCAAATCACAAAAACCCTTTTGGGGAGAATAGCCGCTGTCATTCTCAGGATCGACAAACAGGCGCAAACGGATATAATTAAATCCATGATCTTTTAAAATTTCCAAAGCATCTTTTTGAACGCCTTTATCCGAGAATTTGATTCCTCTTGCTTCTAATTCGGGCAAAAAAGAGATATCCGCTCCCAAAATTTTCCCTTCTGGTTTCCCAGTAGAATGAATGTTTAATTTGGAAAAAAGATACGGATCGTTTGATGTGTTTATTTTTTGATTTGGTTTTACGGTAATGATGTCTGTACTTCCGTCCCATAGGCCTTTTGAAGTTGCTTTGAATTTAATATGACCAGGAGTTTTTCCTGCCTGTAAAACCACCCGTGAGGTTCCATTAAAAGAAGTTTGTTTCGCGTTTTGAGCAGATACTTTAGTGATTTTTCCTTTGCCGGAATCGCCCTTTTCAATACGTATGATTTGTGCATCTACGGTAACATAAAATTCTATAAGTTTTCCGGCATAA
>JBQCFO010000325.1:0-2672 GCA_051959055.1 Ginsengibacter sp.
TCTTAATGCAGCTTATTTTTTCAAAAATCAGGTTCACGTCAAATGTTACCGGATCATCTCCACACAAACCCAATTGAACGGCGATATCAGTTCCATGACCTTTACCGGTTTTGGCAAGCGAACCATATAATAAGATCTCTATGGATGCCACCTCATTTAAAATATCTTTCTCCTGTAAGGTTTTTAGAAACAATTGTGCAGCACGCCACGGGCCAAGTGTGTGGCTGCTTGATGGGCCTACTCCTATTTTAAACATATCAAAAACCGAAATGGCTTCATGGCTCATAAATGTGATTTATGTAAACAAAGATAGAATCTTTTAAATGTTTCATTGTTGGTATGGCCTCTAAAGGATCTTTAAATAAAAAGTTGGCTGATCTCACTTAGTCCGGGTAATACAAGGCAACGAGTTCACATTTTTCTTATTTTTATAAAAAACCGTTCATGCGAAAAAACCGTTACCAAATAAAGCGGAAATTATTGAATTTTGTCAATGTTATTCTTCTATTGTGTCTGTTCTTTTTTGGATGTAAAAATCAGGAAAACAGTAAGGAGAAATTTGACAGGATAAAATGGAATACCATGAAGGGAACAGAATATCCATACAGGAACAGGATGGTGAAAGATTTGATTGCCAATCAATCATTAAAGGGATTAAAAAAAGAGGATGTCATCAGCCTTCTGGGAGAGCCTACACGTACAGATAGCAGTTATCTCTTCTATATGGTGGACCAGACGCTTTTTGCAAATTTCTTTCCCCTTCATACGAAAACACTGGTCATTAAAATTGGAAAGGATAGTACTGTTGAATGGAGAAAGATTCATCAGTAAACAAATAAAAACACGGAATTAGTAATTTTAATTAAAAATTTAACATGCTTGCTCAAAAAAAACTGAAAGCTTTTGTTCCGGCTACAAATCCCAAAAAAGTAAAATTATTTTACCGTGATATTTTAGGCTTAACCTTATTATCTGAAGATGATTATGCGTTAGAGTTCGATGCAAATGGAATCTTGCTGAGAATTGCACTCGTCCAGGATTTAAAACCACAGCCATTTACCGTTTTAGGCTGGAATGTTGAAGATATATATTCAACCATAAAATCATTAAACGATAAAAGTGTTTTTTGTGAAAAATATGACTTTCTGCAACAGGACGGTTTGGGCGTTTGGATTTCGCCAAACGGCTCAAAAGTAGCCTGGTTCAAAGACGGCGATGGAAATATACTTTCACTTACTGAGTAAAATCTATATGAGTTGGCATACAATAATAATCAAAAGACAAATATGACTTATTTCTTTCTTTACTGAAAAGAGAAATTCTTTTTGTCCACTTTCACTTGAAAAGCAAATGGGTTAGGAATATCAGTTGAAAAAAAATTGTTTTTTTTCGTCACATTAATTTAAAATTCTACATTTGTATCAGTGTTTTACTGCTAGGAAAATTAAAATTTTACCCCTCCACACAAGTTTCTTAATGCATGGCAATTCACGCTCATTAGCCAATGATTTTGTCCAATAAATTTTTATCTGCTGCCTCCATTGCATTTTGATAAATTTTGATACCACAAGTCAACAAGTAAAAATCCAATGTTCTCATTGCATTTATAAAACTCAATTCTTTTAATGGAATCATTATTTTTTTACTTCAAACATTTACTTTTATGCAATCAGCACATTCTAAATCAACAACAAACCGCCGCGGTTTTTTAGGAACGCTGGCCCTTGGTGCGGGTGCAGTTAGTATCGCCTCAATGTCTCTCCCATTGAAGGTTGCGGCAGAAACCCAAAAGCTTTCATCACCTCCAGATGACGCAGATGCCTGGTTTAATAAAATCAAGGGAAAGCACCGCATTGTATTTGATGTACCGGCCCCCAAGGAAATATTTCCATTCGCATGGCCGAGGGTCTTTATGATGACCAATGCATTAACCGGCACACCGGAAACCAGTTGCAACGAGGTAATTATTTTGCGTCATGAAGCAATTCCTTATGCCATGGAAGACCGGTTATGGGCCAAATACAAATTCGGAGAAATGTTTAAAATAAATGATCCGGCTACCAATCAACCTTCTGTGCGTAATATGTTCTGGAAGCCAAAGCCAGGAGATTTTTCTGTTCCCGGAATAGGAAATGTACAAATCGGCATTAATGAATTGCAGGAAAGCGGCGCCATGTTTTGTGTTTGTAAAATGGCCATAACCGTTTTTAGTGCAGCCATAGCGCAAGATGCGAAAATGGATGCGGGGGATGTAAAAAAAGATTTTCTTGCAGGTGTATTGCCCGGAATACAGGTGGTACCATCCGGAGTTTGGGCTGTAGGCCGCGCTCAGGAACATGGGTGCGCCTATTGTTACGTAGGTTAAAAAAAGGGTGCAATGCGTAAAATAATTTTTACAGGGTTGCTTTTTATTGCCATTACATTCCTGGTAATTTTCAATCTGCCAAAAAAGAATGATAAGAAGGATACATCTTCAGAAGTTTTGCGTTTCAATAAAGATTGGGTAGCTCCGGATACTTCACTAATTGCACACAATGCGGAGGGAGACATGATTCGTTATGGCAGAAAATTGATTGTTCATACTGCTGAGTTCTTTGGTCCTCATGGTTCAATAAAGCACATCTCAAATGGCATGAATTGTGAAAATTGCCATGCAGATGCCGGCACAAAAT
>JBQCFO010000326.1:0-10176 GCA_051959055.1 Ginsengibacter sp.
CCTTTCTATATAGTCTTCAGCGTACAAAAATTTTTTTTCAAATTCTACCCAACGTTTCAGATTTATTGATCGTATTAGATACAACAGCATCCGCGGCTGCATTTTTTTAAGTAAAACCATTAAACAAAAATCATAAAATGAAAAATAAACTTTCGATCCTTTCCTTAGGAATTTTTTGTATCGTATTTGCATCTTGCGATAAAACTCCCGAGATGCCACAGCTAACGGCACAGGAAAAAGCATTGAGCGGACATGTATGGAAATTGCAATCACTTACAGTTCCCCAATCAACTAATCCTTCTGTAGATAGTTCAATCACAAAACCTTGTTCAGACAGTGCTCTCATGGCTTTTAACATGAGCCATTTATACCAGCTTGCAGATGCATCCAAAGGTGGTTGTGATACCTCAATAGTACCCTATGATAAAGGCAGTTGGGCATTTTCTTCCGGTAATGACAGTCTTATATTGACTGGCAACAGAAAATTTGTGTGGAAGATCGTTACTTTGAATGATACCTTGTTCAAAGCGACTTTCAGGGATAGTATTTCTCCTGAAAAAAATTCATTGAAGACGATTATTTTAAAATAACCAAAAGATAACGCCGGAATCTCTCGTGAGCCCGGCGTTATTACCCCGGAAATTGTAATCTTTGCAAAATTTTTTATTTCCTTGAGGCAACAAGAATTAAACGATATAATTACTGCCTGTAAAACAAACAACCCGATAGCCCAGGAAAGGCTGTACAAACATTATTTTGCCCTGATGTACAGCATCTGTAAAAGTTATTCTGATAATCAACAAACCATTATCAGTATTATCAATGAAGGCTTCTTGAAAATATTTACAAACCTCCACAACTTTGATTTTGCAAAAGGAAATTTTGAAGGATGGGCAAAAAAGATAGTCACAAACAGTGCGATTGATTATGCACGTTCGCAAAAAAATAAAAATAAAACCATAGAGATTGAAGCAGATCATACTGAAGAGAAAGCGTTGCAACAAAATCCGCACAATTATGTAGAAGAAGAAGTTTTGTATTTAATAAAAAAAATGCCCGCGGTCACACAGAAAGTATTTTCACTCCATATTTTTAAAGGCTACTCTCATAAGGAAATCGGAGAAATGCTGAATATGGCAGAAAGTACTTCAAGGTGGCATGTGGCCGAAGCACGAAAAAATTTGCGGCAGCAAGCGCATAAAATTTATTAAAAAATGGACAATAATAAGGATATAAACGACCTGCAAAAACTGGCCGAAACAGGCTGGCAGCAAATGCATGAAATCCTTCGTGAGAAGGGGTTGAGCAAAGAACCCGTTTCATTTTCCATTGCATCAAAAAAAAGAAATTTATGGATGGCCATTGCAGCGATTGTCTTTTTTATGCTGATTCTTTCTTATCCTTATATTTTAAATAGCCCCGTTTCAGTTTCTTTAAATTCGGGAATAAAACCAGAAAATGCTTCTTCTGAAAAAATCGTAAAACAACAATTGAGTGAGAATGGAAGCCATTCTGAAAAAAATCACTCACAGGTTTATTATCAGCAAAAGAAATTACTGCAAGAAAAATTGAACAGCCAACTTTCTCAATTGAAAAAAGAAAAAGAAGTTGATTTATTACAGAGACGTAAGATTTATTTATTAGAAAAGTTTTCAACTGAAAATGGTAGAAACATTTCTATTCCGCCGTCAGATTTGCCTATAGATAATAACATTAAATTTCATAAATCCAATTCTGTAACCTCCCCAAAGAAATCTAAAAACGTTTCCAAAAAAATACAAATTTTTGCTGGTGCAGGTGCGAATGTTTCTATTGGAAATAACAATATGCATTCTTTTAATCTCACTGATCTCAATATTCACCCCGGCATTACATTTATCTGCCCTGTTTCATCCCGGCTCAGTATCCACAGCGGGTTATGGGCGTTTTCTACCATTCATGGAAAGGAAGTAATTACAAAAGAAAAAGAATTGGTAAACAATTTTGCAAGCAATGTTTATTACAATATCAATACCACAAGTATTATTAAAGCCTCTTATTTTGATGTGCCGGTTACCCTTCATTATTCTATAAACAAAAACTGGTCGGTAGGAAGTGGCCTGCAATTATCCAAATTGTATAAAGTTAGCATTAAAGAGGAAAAGCAAAGTTTTGATTATAATAATACCCTTGCATCTGCTTCTGTTGCTCAGTACAACCGCACACCAATGGCCGCTGCTGCCGTTTTTCAAAAGAAAGTAGAGATCAAAAAGTTTGAACCGCGTTTTGTAGTGGAAGCGAATTTTGAAAAAAATCATTTTCTTTTTTCCTGCGGATATTATTATGGACTGGATAAAACAATAACCGTGAAAGATGCCAACAACAGCAACCACGAATATCGAAATGAATATTTTAAATTGGGAATACAATATAAAATAAATAAGAAGTAAAGTTTAAACTTGTAAGGTTTTGAAAACCTTTCAGGTGTATAAATTCATTTTTTTTTACCCGGGTATATTTTTTTATTTTATCTTCAACAGCTGTAAAAATTTTCAATTTTAATAGGCTCTTATGTTCCTGATATTCACAATTTTCTTTTCAGTAATTGCCATGAAGAATACTTGTTCTCAACAACCGATCGACACCGCACAAATGCGAAAAGAAATACAAGCTGAATTTGCAAAACAACCGACCGGAACTTTTGCTGTTGCTTTTAAAAATCTTTCCACAGGACAAGAGTTTCTAATGAATGCACATGAAAGTTTCCATGCAGCAAGCACGATGAAAACCGCCATATTAATAGAAACTTTCAAGCAGGCTGCAGAACATAAATTTTCTCTGACAGATTCTATTTTAATCGAAAATAAATTTAAAAGTATCGTAGATGGAAGTCCATTCTCAGTTGATTCTGCCGATGATAGTGAAAAAGATCTTTACACAAGGATTGGAACCAAATTGCCCATTAAAGATTTGCTGTATCGTATGATTACAGAAAGCAGCAACCTGGCTACAGACCTTATTGTAGAGCTGGTCGGTGCAAAAAATGCGAATCAGACGATGCATGAAATTGGTGCAAAAGATATTAAAGTGTTGCGCGGAGTGGAGGATAATAAGGCATATAATCTAGGATTGAATAATACGGTTACTGCAAATGATCTGATGGTTATTTTTGAACACATTGCAAACGGAACAGTGGTTAATAAAACAGCATGCGATGAGATGATTGATATTTTAATGCATCAGCATTTCAAAGAAAAAATTGCGGCCAAACTTCCGGCAGACGTAAAAACGGCAACCAAAAGCGGCTGGATCAATAAGGTTTCGCATGATTCAGGAATTGTTTTTTTGCTGGATGGTAGAAGATATGTAATCGTGTTGTTATCCCGCGGCATCGAAGATGAAAAAGCCGCCGATGAAACACTGGCAACGGTCTCAAGAATTATTTATGATCATGTTGCCGGAGGCGAATGGTGAATCGTGAATAGCGAACCTCGAACCTTCAACCTTTCCCAAAGGGAGCTTCCGACAACCTTGAACCTTGAACATTCAACCTTCAACTTTTTCTTTTTTTTTTAAGATTTTTATATAAATTGTCACAAAAAAGTATGAAAAAAGTTTTATCTCTCTTTCTGGTTTTCGTGGCGACAGGAAGCGTAAAAGCTCAATATCAGAATACCTCCTGGAAAGGAATTTATCAGATTCCTGAACCCACTGAAATGATCCTGCAGTTTAAACAGGATACCCTTCTTCTTAATTATTTTGCAAATGGAAGTAATGCTGAGACAATGTATTATGAAATCAAAGGAGACACTTTAATGATGACAAAAATCAGCGGAATCAGCCCGTGTTATGATGAAAAAGGTATTTATAAACTCGCGATTAAAGATGATAAACTTGTTATAACATTAATTGACGACAGTTGTAATGTGCGCGGATCTGCCATTAGCGGACAGGCACTGGAGAAGCTGCAATAACATAATTTTAAGAATGAATTTTTTTATAAATTTTCTCTTCTTTTCTTAATTTTGAGAAATGTACAAGATAAAACATTTTATAGAGTGGCAGGTATTTGGTGTTTGTACCGCCATCGGCGAAAAAATGGGAGTCGCTACGTCTGCCATCCGCAGGTATTTTATCTATATTTCCTTTCTTACTTTAGGCTCACCGGTCATTTTTTACCTGATTCTGGCTTTCTGGATGAATGTAAAAAATTATATTAAAAACTCGAGGCGCAACCCGGTGAGATACCTGTAGGTTTAAGTTTTTCACGCTCACAAAGTGCCTGGTAAAATAGAGATCCCCCTTATTTGTTCGTTTGCTGCCCCCCTCTCCCTGGGAGAGGGACGGGGTGAGGCCAGAGCCTTTGAAAAAGTATAAACGCAGAAAATGAATGTTTAGAAAAATTTCAACAGGGCATCTTTGCGGCTCCGGGAAACATTTACCGAGGAATTGTCACTCATAACAAGATAACCTCCTTCGCCACGAACGTACCTGACAACTTCGTTCAGGTTTACCATGTAAGAATTATGCACCCGTACAAAGCAGTTGTAATCCTGTATTTGCTCTTCTATTTTTTTGAGTGTACGGCAGGCAATCACTTTATTTTTATTCTTCAAAAAAATATGCGTGTAATTACTATCCGCTTCAAAATATACCACTTCGGCGGTAGGAATTAATTCAAAGCCCTCTGCCGTTGGTACCGCAATTTTATTAAAGCCACTGTTAACACCACCTATTTTCTTTAATAACATCTCAAACTGTTCAGGTATTGGCAAATGGCGTTGTTCTTCCACCTTCTTTACAGCATCTATTAATTCCTTTGCTTCAATGGGTTTTAATAAATAATCAAGAGCGCTAAGATGAAAAGCTTTAATTGCGTACTGATCGTAACCGGTGGTAAAAATGATTGCAAAATCGATTTGAGGGAGACACTGCAGCATTTCAAACCCATTCATATGCGGCATTTCAATATCGAGGAATACAAGGTCAGGCTTGTGCAGCTCAATTGCTTTTAAACCTGTTGCGGCATCATTGCACATTTCCAATACTTCCACATTTGCACAATACTCTTTAAGCAACATTCCTAAAGTTTTCAGGCAATGCGTTTCGTCATCTATAAGTATCGCTTTGATCATTATTAAAAGGTATTTTAATGACTACTTCTGTTCCGGCGGCGCTGCCATCCGCAAGCACTAAATCATTGATTACAATATGAGCGCCCAATTGATCCTGTTGCTGCAGGATGGCGATGCGGTCTGCTGTAATGGTCATTCCCATTGACTTGTAGGAAAGTGCCGACTTGCTTTTCAGTTCAGCCGCTTTCTTTCTTCCGATACCATCATCGGTAATTTTGCAAAACAAGAATTCGCCCTTTGTGTAGAGATCAATATCCAAATGTCCGCTTTCTTTTTTATGCATCAATCCATGCCAGATAGCGTTTTCAACATACGGCTGAATAATAAGAGGTGGCACGGTAATAACGGATATATCAAGCAGATCGTTGGTATTAATTTTATAAGTAAACTTATTTTCAAAACGAAGCGATTCCAGTTCAAGGTATAATTGCAGGGCTTCTAATTCCCGTTCTAACGGAATAAAAGCTTCCTGTGAATTTTGCAAAATTAACCTGATCAGTCTTGCAAATTTTGCCAGGTATTCCGATGCCTGCAACCTGTTATTTTCAAGAATGAATAAATTGATAGCGCTGAGTGAATTGGAAATAAAATGTGGATTCATCTGTGACCGCAAGGCATGCATTTCAAGCTGGGATAATTTTTTCTGGCTCTCCAGCTTTTGAATTTGTAATTCATTTTCCGCAAGCTCGCGAAGGTTCTTTTCATTTTTGCGTCTGAGTATGATGGTGCGAAAAATAATTCCGCTTATTATCATTAGACAAATAACGCCTATGCTAAGAATTTTTTTCTGGAAGGAACTTTGCGACAACTTCTGCTGCTGAATTTTCAATTGCTGTTCACTGATTAACTTTTCATTGTTTATCAAATTAATCCGTTGTTCGTATTTGTAAGCTGCAAATCTTCCTTTTGTTTGGTCGCTCACGACACTGTCTTTTATAGCGATATACTTTTTGTAATAAAAATAAGCGCTGTCTGTTTCATGGAGCCGGTCATAAATTGAATACAGGATTTGGTACCCGTCGCGAATGAATTGCCTTGATTTTGTTTCTAAAGACAAATCAAGTCCTTCACGTGCATATTGTAAAGCAGCCTTGTTGTCGTTGAGGGCTAAATAAGTTTTGGCAATATCCAGCAGTACCCGCTTTATTTCATTGCGGTCATTTAATTTACGATGCATTGCCAGGCCGCGAAGAAAATTTTGCAATGCTTTTTCGTAATTTTTTTGCAGCAAATAAGTTTCGCCAGTACTCACGAGATAAACACGAAGATCTTTCTCTGTGATTTTAGTGGTATCGAATAAATGGTAATAATACCATGCCGAATCATATTGATGCAGCAGGCTGAATAATTCGGCAAATTCCATTCTTGTCCAGGTTTCAAAGGAGCCATCAATCCGGCTTTGAATTGTTTCCCTGGTATCCGTTTGAAAAATTTGCCGGTAATAATTCAAGGCTGTGTTATAATCTCCAATAGCCCGGTATAATGAGCCCAAACCGGTAAGATCGTCTGATATCCATACTTTGTTTTTATAGTCAATAGCCAGCTCATGGGATTTTTGATAAAAGTAAAATGATGAATCATAATTGCCCTCCTGTAGATGAGTAACTCCCATAGATCCCAAAACATCATACATTATAGGTGTGTCTTTGGCAATCACAGCTTTTTCATATCGTCTTTTTGCAATTTGGTACGTCTCGTCATATTTACTTTCAGAAAAAACCGCAAATGATAAATTGTTATACGCATTTTCAATTCCATTTTTATTATTTGTTTTTTCAAACAAGTCAATGGATTCTCTTGCTAATGTTTCAGATTTAACAAAGTCATTGTCAAAATATTCAATGATGCCGGATTGATTTGAAACAGATTCTGCTATGCCATGGATATAATTCAACTTTTTTGATTCCAGGGAAGATTTTTGTTGAAAATATTCGGCGGAATCTCTGATTAGGAGCCTGATGTACTGATAACTTAATGCATTCATACCATCAATGCGGGCACTATCCTTCAGAGCCGGAAGTATTTTCCTGAGGCTATCGATTTCTTCTCTTTGTGCAAAGCATAATGAAGAAGAAATAACAAGATAAAAAGCTATGAATGAAAACAACTTCTTAAATAAGGCTCGTGAGTAAAAAGCCAAAGTCCTGCAACTGGTTATTTGTACAGGCATACAAAAGATTGTTCTTTAAAGTTAAGCATTTTTAAATTACGGCGGGTTTTGTTATCAAGGTGAACCAGAATATTTAATAAAGGCATGCCAATGTGAACAAGTTGGTTTGATGTTTATAGTACCATAGTATTACGTTTCTCAATACTGTAGCTTCCATATTCGGTCGGGTAATTGATCTTGATCATTGTAGCCAGCAATTACATGCAAAGCATTATTTATCAATATCACGGATGCAAGAAATACATTTGGAGGAAATTGACCAATGGACCAAGTATTGCTTCGTGGATCATAAATATCAAAATAATTGCCACCTTGAAACATAATTTTGTTGTTGTAGTATATCGGTATGCTACTACTACTTTCAAAGTCATTCTCTGCAGACAAACTGGTAAACGAGCTGCTTCCTGTGCTCACATCTCTTATTTCAACTTTGCAGGTTTTAAAAAACGTATCAAGTGCTGCATCGTAACCTATTACACCACCAGCCCAATAGATTTTTCCATTAACATAAATGCTCCCCATAACCTCTGTTGGCTGATTTAAATGGGAAGTTTGTGACCAGGTGCCTGTTGCGTTATCATAGATATCAACAACATTTGACAGATTGTTTGAGGGATAATTGATGGATCCTCCGGCAAAATAAACTTTGTCACCTACTGTTGTAGCTGTTGAAGCCGCCTGGTGTTCAGGCAGATCTATTGCAGACCATAAACCAGTTGAAGTGTCATAGATATCAACTTTTCCACCTTCAGGTACCCTATCAGTGACAAAAAATACCTTGTTTCCTACCACTGCGTAGGACCAGACAATAGAAGCAGGGCTGGGGAGGTCTGAAAAAGACCAGGTGTTCGTGGAGGCATCATAAATATCCACCCGGGCTGTAGCACTAATACCAGGCGAATCTCCGCCGACGAAGAAGATTTTATTACCCACTGTAACCGCGGTCATACCTAATCTACCTATACTAAGACGAGCGGTTGACCAGGTTTGCGTACCGATATCATAAATATCCACATCGCTAATTGGTGTATCATCTGGTGTACGTCCACCTACGAGCAATAATTTATTGCCTGCTGTTGCTGTTGTCATTAAGTCCCTTGGATTTGGGATTGTGGCTAAAGGGATCCATTGGATAGCTATTGTTGCCCTGTTCAATGCATCACATCCTTGCTGTTCAAGCTGCACGGTTACCTGCACCATATCTTTTGACGAAAGACCACCGGCATCTGTCACTTATAATTCAAATTGGTAAACACCTTCTGTAAGATTAGACACTTGTGTAATTGAAGCAGTAGCACTCACGATTGTAAAAGAAGCAGGACCGCTTAATTTTGTCCACTGCCATGCACTTATCTTCCCATCCGGATCGCTCGACTTGCTGCCATTAAGCAATACGCTGTCGGTTGGTAGAGTGATGACCGTATCGGGCCCTGCCACAGCAACAGGAGCTTTATTATTTCCAGTGAACCCTTGAGAAGAAGTTTCTTTCTTACAGGAAAGAAAAAATGTTATCCCTGCCATTGGTATAATCATTATCAAAAAGAATATTTTTTTCATAACAAAACATTTAATGTTTTTGTTTCAACGATCTCCGGCTGTTTTCAGTAAGATTCCGTCAATTTGTTTTAAACTGCAACGGCTTCATTTTGACCGTTGCCTTTATACTCTCCTCTTCAATTCTTAAAATTCGAGCTTCCAAATCTTGCCGGAGAGAACACCGTTGATTGATGTTCCGGCTATATAAGTGGTATGGTTTACCGAAATAACGGAAGCAACACTGATCTTGTAAGGCAATACACCAATTGACCATGTATTTGAGGTAATATCATAAATATCAAACTTGTCCGAATCAGCCCCGTCGAGAAATAGTATTTTGTTGTCTTGAACAACGGCATACAAAAACTCTTGTGGTGCAGATAAATTCATCAATGTGCGGGCTCCTGTGTTTGTATTCAATGTTTCTACCGAGCAGGTTGGTTGGTAGTTCGAAGATTGTCCTACGCCAGTGTATCCTCCGGCAATATATAAGATCCCGTTCACTGCTAACGCTGCACCCCAAACTCTTGGAACCTGCAAATGGGATGATGACCAGGCGCCGGTAGTATTGTCATATATATCTATAGTATTAGAAAGTTGCCCTGTCCATGGGTCTCCGCCGACAAAATATACTTTATTGTTTGCAGAAGCCGAAGTGGGAAAATTGCGCGGAGCGCTTAATGATGCCGTTGACCAGGTGTTAGAATTAAGGTCATAAATATTAACTGCAGTTGTTGCATAAATGCCAAAATTTCCCCCCGCAAAACAGACTTTATTACCTATTGTGGCAGTTGTCAGTTCACTACCCCCTGTGGTCATGTGGGATAATGACCAGGTACCGGTAGCAACATCGTAAATATCTACATCTGTTGAGAAAAAGTCATATTCATCTATCCCTCCTGCAAAAAATATTTTGTTTCCTGCTGCAACGGCCGATATCTGCCTACGTTTTGAGCTTAGTTCCGCACTTGACCATGTATTAGCCACAAAGTCAAAAATATCCACTCGCGTACCTCCGGCAAAAAGGATTTTATTTCCTGCTGATGCTACCACCATTCCGGCCCTTGGCTCTGGAAGTGTCGCAATGGGTATCAATTTTGCCTTGACTAGTGGCCTGTTGGAGTCGCAAGAATTGCTAAGCGCTTCTGCTGCACTAACCGTTACCTGCACTGTATCTTTTGAGAATAACCCACCGGCATCTGTCACTTTCAATTCAAATTGGTAAACACCTTCTGTAAGATTAGACACTTGTGTAATTGCAGCAGTGGCACTCACGATTGTAAAAGAAGCAGGACCGCTTACTTTTGTCCACTGCCATGCACTTATCTTCCCATCCGGATCGCTCGACTTGCTGCC
>JBQCFO010000327.1:0-5300 GCA_051959055.1 Ginsengibacter sp.
AAATTCATAGCCGCCATTTCGCATCACAATATTTTGAGCATACACGTCAGCAGCATCATTCTGAAGACTATAACGGATATGCTTAGACGCAGAAAAATCTTTTTCAGGCAATCCATATCGAGTCAATAAAAGTCCACCTGGTTTCAATTTATTTGCAAATTCCACAAATGCATCTTCCATGTTTTCCTTCGTTCCATAGATATCCAAATGATCCGCATCCATTGCTGTTATTACGGCGATATCCGGAGAAAGCTTTAAAAAGCTTCTGTCATATTCATCTGCTTCCACCACTGACACATTATGATTGCTGCTCCAGAAATTGGTGTGATAGTTTACGGAAATGCCACCGAGGAAAGCATTACAGCCAAAATCGGTTTTGCGCAAAATATACGCAACCATGGTGCTGATGGTTGTTTTTCCGTGAGTACCAGCAATGCAAATATTAAAGGATGATTTCGTTATTTGCTCAAGAACATCGCTGCGCTTTTCCAAATCATAATTATGATCCTTATAGTAATTGAATTCTTTATGATTCTTCGGAATTGCAGGTGTGTAAACGACCAGATCAGCTTCCCTATCAATCATATCCAGGTTATCCTCGTAATGAATTTTCATTCCTTCTCCTTCCAATTGCCTTGAAAGTGGCGTCGGTGTTTTGTCGTAGCCACTAACAACAATATTTCTGCTCAAGAAATACCTTGCTATGGCGCTCATGCCAATGCCGCCAATTCCGATAAAGTAAACCCGTGATATGTGCGTCAAATCTTTCATACTAAAGGCTGTGATGCAGAAGGCAAAGGCTTAAGGCAAAAAGCTTACGGCTCAAGGCTTAATGCTTAATGCTTAATGCATCATGTTTTAATTTTGTTTTTTAATTCTTACTTCTTTCTTCTTTCTTCTTACTTCTTACTTCTTTCTACTTTCTACTTTCTACTTTCTTCAAAATCTCTTCTGCAATAATTTCATCTGCTTTTGTATTGCTCAATTTTGAAATATTTTCTGCCAGTTCCTGCAGCAACGTTTCATTATTTATTAACTCCAGCAAAGCAGGAAATAACTCTGATTTTACTTTTGCATCCGGCACCATCACTGCCGCATTTTTATCTACCAAAACCTGCGCATTTACCGTCTGGTGATCTTCTGCGGCAAAAGGAAAAGGAACAAAAATTACGGGTTTGCCTACCACACACATTTCAGCGACGGTCATTGCGCCAGACCTTGCTATCACTACATCGGCGGCCGCATACGCATTTTCCATTTTATCGATAAATGCATTGGTCCAGATGTTCACTCTTTCTTCTTCAGCCTTAGCCGCATTAGCCGCATAGTTTTTTCCTGTTTGCCATATCAACTGCAGGTTATTTTTCTTAAAAAAATCTATATTTTCTTCAACTGTTTCATTAATACTTTTTGCGCCCAGGCTGCCGCCCATTACAAAAACTGTTTTAAAACCCGGTTTCAATCCAAAAAATTCCAGCGCTTCAGTTTTAGAAATTTTTTCTAAAAAAACTTTTCTTACCGGGTTACCGGTTATCATAATTTTTTCGGCCGGAAAATATTTTTGCATTCCATCTATCGGAACGAATATTTCCGTTGCCCTTTTCCCAAGCATGATATTGCTTTTGCCGGGAAGAGAATTTGCTTCATGAATGAAGGTTGGAATGTTTCTGCTTTGCGCAGATCTCAAAACCGGATAACTGGAATATCCTCCAACACCAATGACCGCATCTGGTTTAAAAGATTTTAGAATGTTTCTAACTTTCAAAAAACTTATTATCAGCTTTAACGGCAATCCAATATTTTTAATCAAATAACTTCTGTTATAACCTGCAATGTCGAGTCCGACAATCTTATAACCCGCGGCAGGAATCTTTTCCATTTCCATTTTCCCCTTTGCACCTACAAACAAAATTTCTATCCCAGGCATCCTGTTTTTCAATGCGTTTGCAATTGCCAATGCAGGAAAAATATGCCCGCCCGTTCCACCGCCTGCAATAATAATTTTCATACTCCATTTTTTATATCACAGTAAACAAACAAATAGTTATCATTTGCATTCTTAATTCTTTAATTCATTCTTCCCCTTCATCACTCACTGCTTCTTCAGTTTGCTGCGTAACGGGTTGCACACTTTTCCCTTCTGCGTCTTCCACATTTCTTGCCACGCTTAAAATAATGCCGATAGAAAAACAAGTAAATAAAAGACTGCTTCCGCCCATACTTACTAATGGTAATGTTACCCCCGTCGTTGGAAAGAGATTTACATTTACCGCCATATTTACCAAAGCCTGTATCACCAATGTAAAACTCAATGCCACCGCCAGAAAAGCCCCGAACGCATATGGGCATCGCTGAAACAACCTGATACTTCGAAACAAAAACAACAGGTAAATCAATAAAATAACCGTACCGCCTGCAAGTCCGTATTCTTCAATGATGATTGCATAAATAAAATCACTGTAATGATGTGGCAAAAAATTTCTTTGTTCGCTTTTGCCGGGGCCTTTACCAAAAATTCCGCCGGTAGCAATGGCAATTTTCGCCTGTTGGATTTGGTAAGATGCATCTTCTTTATCGGCATACATGAAGTCCTGTACACGCTTTACCCACGTCGGCATTCTTCCAAAAGAAAGTACCTCCGGCAAATCTTCGGAAACCTGTTCCTGTTCGTTGTAATAATGTTTTGCAATTCCGACTAAAAAAAGTACCGGTATCAAAGCAATACCCACTACCATTAAAATATGCTTCAATTGTACGCGACCGATGAACATCAGCAGAAGCGCTATACCGCCGATCAATAAAGCGGTTGATAGATTTGCCGGCGCTATTAAAATACAAATAATGCCAACAGGAATGATCAATGGAAGGAACCCTTTTTTAAAATCTTTGATCACATTTTGCCTTCGGCTTAAAATCCTGCTTATGTACATAAACAAAGCAAGTTTGGCTAAATCCGATGTTTGAAAAGTGAGATTAATTACCGGTAATTTTATCCAGCGGCTTGCCTCATTGATATGACTTCCATATTTTAAAGTATAAAGCAAAAGAGGTACAGAAATAACAAATAAAATAGAAGCAACGCGAGAATAAATGGTATAATTTACGCGATGCGCAAAATAAATAATGATCACACCCAGGCAGATGTATCCAACCTGGCGGAATAAATAACTTTCGGTAGATTTATTCATTCTGTATGCAAGTGAGCCGATGCTGCTATACACCACAAGAATGCTAAGCATTGTAAGTAAGATCACAATAGCCCAGATGACTTTATCTCCTTTGGTTCTTCGCCATAGATTACCTGTCACTTCCTGTGCAGAAGAAAAAGTGTTGGATACTATTTGTTTTGCATCACTCATTTATATTATTTCTGGTTTTCTAAGTTTTTTATAAAAATTATAAATCCTTAACTGCTTCAATAAACTGCATCCCACGGTCTTCATAATTTTTGAATAAATCAAAACTTGCGCAAGCGGGTGACAGCAAAACCACATCGCCTTTATCAGCAAAGTGAAATGCAGATTGCACTGCATCTTTGGCGCTTTCTGTGTTTACCATCAACTGAACATCCTTGCCAAAAGCTTCATGAATTTTATCGTTATTAATTCCCATGCACACGATTGCTTTTACTTTTTCTTTTACCAGATCTTTTAATAAAGAATAATCATTTCCTTTGTCCACACCGCCAAGAATCAGGATTACAGGCTTCGTCATAGATTCAAGAGCATACCAGGTGCTGTTTACATTCGTAGCTTTACTGTCATTAATAAATTCAACACCGCGCACTATTGCAACAGTTGACATGCGGTGTTCAAGACTTTTAAAAGTTTGAATTGCATCACGGATTTTTTCTTTCCGGATTCCCATCACTGCGGATGAGATGCCTGCTGCCATTGTATTATATTGATTGTGCTTTCCTTTTATCGCAAAATCCTCCACGTTCATTTGCATTTCTTCGTTTTGCCATTTCAAATGCATCTTCGCGTTTACGATGTAAGCGCCTTCGGGTAATTCTTTGTTCATACTCATCGGTAGTGGGTTAGACTTTTTTAAAAATTTGTTTAAATATTTTTTTGTTATTTCATCATCGTCATTGTAGATAAACACATCTTCCTCTGTTTGATTTTCTATAATTCTAAATTTGCTTTTTATATAATTTTCAAATTTGTATTCATACCTATCCAAATGATCCTCGGTAATGTTTGTTAAGACAGCAACGTCGGGCCTGAATTCTTTTATATCATCCAATTGAAAAGAACTGACCTCAATCACATATAATTTCTTCGGATCAACAGCTACCTGCCTTGCAAATGAAAACCCAATATTGCCGACCATTGCACAATCCAAATCGGCTGTTTTACAAATGTGCAAGGTAAGAGCAGTGGTCGTTGTCTTTCCATTGCTTCCGGTGATTCCGATTATTTTACTATCTCCCTTAAACCAATACCCGAATTCAATTTCACTGATAATTTCAATTCCATTTTTCCTGATCTCCTTTATCAATTCGTTTTTCTCAGCAATGCCGGGACTTTTTATAATTAAGGAAGCATTCAAAATTTTTTCTTTTGAATTCACCCCTTCTTCAAAGTCAATTTTATTCAAAACCAGTTCGTCTTTAAATACCGGTTTTATAATTCCGCTATCGCTCACAAAAACATCAAATTCTTTTTGTTTTGCCAGCAATGCAGCGCCCACGCCGCTTTCGCCGGCTCCCAGTATGACTATTCTTTGTTTCATTCGGTTTTTACTTGGGATGAAAAATTCAAAAAATGGTTCTTCAACAGTATGAATTTAAGGGGTCAGAAAAGCATTCACAGATATTGGAATTGTTTAAAAAACTTTTCTCCTAAAACCCACAAATCCGATGGCTATCAGATCCGCATCCCTGTTTTTTCCTTTTCATCTTAACTCAAAAAAAAATTGTTTTCATAAAGACAAATTCTTTAATTATTTTTTTATCGGTTTGTGCATGTTAAACAAACATTTCATCAATTTTAATTCACAAAAAAATAGTTTTCATAAAGACAAATTCTTTAATTATTTCTTCATTCGTTTCTGCACAGTAAACCAACATTTAATTACTTTACCTGTTTTTGAATTCAGAAAAATTAGTTTTCATAAAGACAAATTCTTTAATTATTTCTTCATTCGTTTCTGCACAGTAAGCCAACATTTAATTACTTTTCCTGTTTTTAAATTCAGAAAAAATAGTTTTCATAAAGACAAATTCTTTAATTATTTCTTCATTCGTTTCTGCACAGCAAACCAACATTTAATTACTTTTCCTGTTTTTTAATTCA